>NZ_JAWJBK010000014.1:0-57554 GCF_032842915.1 Oceanimonas sp. CAM02 | reverse complement strand
GCCGGGCTCCATCACTCCGCACACCGACTTCGAATCCGAAGTATACGTACTGTCCAAAGACGAAGGCGGCCGTCACACTCCGTTCTTCAAAGGCTACCGTCCTCAGTTCTACTTCCGTACTACTGACGTGACCGGTACCATCGAACTGCCGGAAGGCGTTGAAATGGTAATGCCTGGCGACAACATCAAGATGGTTGTAAGCCTGATCGCTCCCATCGCGATGGAAGACGGTCTGCGCTTCGCTATCCGTGAAGGTGGCCGCACCGTGGGCGCCGGCGTTGTAGCCAAGATCATCAAGTAATTGATGACTTGCGCAACCCGCGCTGCAAAAAAGGAGGCTTCGGCCTCCTTTTTTCGTTTCTGAGCTTGCCTGCACACCTTTATGTTAGTAACTTCTAATCTAAAGGTGTGAGGGGAATGCTATCATTCGTCACCGATAACCCAATTAAGGAACCCAGTATGAATATCAAACAGGTAACCTCCGGCTTTGCGGTGGCGGATCAGGTCACCGCCGGCGATCTGGCGACGCTTAAACAGCTGGGATACAAAACCCTTATCTGTAACCGTCCTGATGGTGAAACAGAAGGGCAGCCTGCCGCCGAGGCGCTGGCAGCCGAGGCGCGCAGTCAGGGCTTTGCCTGGGAGTGGATTCCTATCAGCTCAGGCAACTTTACCGATGAGGCCATTACCGACTTTGACACGGCCCTGAAGCGCCACCCGGGCCCCGTACTGGCCTTTTGTCGCACCGGTACCCGCTCTATTACGCTGTGGGCCTTGTCTCAGGCAGCCCGGCAGCCGGCAGAAGTATTGCTGCAGCAGGCTGCTGCAGCTGGTTATGATCTCTCTGTCCATGCCGGCCGGATGGCGGAACGCCTGTCATCATGAGTCTGTTGCCCGAGTGGGCGAAAGATTATAGCCGCAGCATACTGGCTCAGGATGGAGCCGCAGCACTGATTGTTACCCTGATGCTGATCCCTCAGTCGCTGGCTTATGCCATGCTGGCGGGGCTGCCGCCTCAGGCTGGCCTTTATGCCAGCATATTGCCATTAATTATCTATGCACTGTCCGGCTCAAGCCGAACCCTGTCGGTTGGGCCGGTGGCGGTGTTGTCTCTGATGACGGCGGCTACCCTGGGCCAGCTCTCACTGCAGGGAGTGCATTACACTGACGGGGCCCTGGCGCTGGCGTTGCTGAGCGGTGGCTGGTTGCTGCTGTTTGGCCTGTTCCGGCTGGGGTTTGTGGCGCATTTTATCAGTCATTCAGTGATGTCGGGCTTTATCAGTGCGTCTGCGGTGCTGATTACGCTAAGCCAGTTGCGTCACCTGCTGGGGGTTCAGCTTGAAGGGGCGCTCTGGCAGCTTCCTGTGGTGCTGGTGGCCCAGTCTGAAGCCATACCGCCGGCGACCCTGGGGGTGTCGGTTATCAGCCTGATCGCCCTGTTATGGGCCCGGGCCGGCCTTAAAGGCCTGTTGTTGCGGATAATGAGCCCGGCCTCGGCCACCGCAGTGGTGCGGCTGATGCCGGCCCTGGTGGTGATGTCGGCGATTGTACTGTCGGTGCAGCTGGATCTGGAGAGCGCCGGCGTGGCGGTGGTGCAATCCGTTCCGGCTGGCTTGCCGGTGCTGAGCTGGCCCGAGTGGCACAATTTGCCATGGCGGGAGCTGGTATTGCCTTCATTACTGCTGGGCCTGGTGGGATTCGTCGAGTCGGTATCCATCGGTCAGACTCTGGCAGCGCGCCGCCGGCAACGCATTCGGCCCAACAGGGAGCTGATTGGCCTGGGGCTGGCTAACTTGTCTGCAGGCGTCTCCGGTGGCATGCCGGTAACCGGGGGCTTTGCCCGCTCCGTGGTGAACTTTGACGCCGGCGCACAAACGCCGGCAGCCGGTATTTATGCTGCTTTCGGCATTACCCTGGCCGGGCTCTGGTTTGCGCCCTGGCTGAGTAACCTGCCCCAGGCAGTGCTGGCCGCCACCATAGTTGTATCGGTACTGGGGTTGTTTGACTGGCGGCATTTCGGCTACACCTGGCGTTATTCCCGAGCTGACTTCAGTGCCTTGTGCGTTACCTTTATCGTGACGCTGACGGCAGGCGTTGAGATCGGCCTGGTGAGCGGCATTCTGGTGTCACTGTTGCTGCATTTGTATCACAGCCACAAGCCACACTGGGCTGAGGTGGGCCGCATTGCCGGCACGGAGCATTTTCGTAACCGGCTCCGTCATCGTGTAGAGCTGAACGAGAGGCTGCTGTGTCTGCGAATTGACGAAAGCCTGTATTTTGCCAATGCGGGTGAGCTGGAAGAGGTAATCGCGACGCTGGTCAGTCAGCGCCCCGGGCTGCGCCACCTGGTGCTGCAATGCACGGCAGTCAACCGCATTGACGCTTCAGCCCTCGACAGCCTGCTGATGATTAATGAACGCCTCAGGCTTGCCGGTATTTGTTTTCATCTGGCCGAGGTAAAAGGCCCTGTGATGGATCGGCTGGAGCGCAGCGAGCTGTTGCGGCAACTCAGTGGCAAGGTCTATCTGACGCTGTTTCAGGCCTGGCAAGAGCTGGGCGGGTCGTGAGTGTTAAAAAGGACACTTGACGTAAATCGACGTGTTTTTAGTCAAAATTAACTTGCACTGATAACTGATATCATTTAGATTTGCCCTATAGCGGAGGGCATCATTTATGTATGTTTGTTTGTGCAAAGGTATTACCGAACGCCAGTTAAAAGCAGCCATTGCCGAAGGCAATGCCGATTTTATGGATCTCAAGCGCGAGCTGGGAGCTGGCTCCCAGTGTGGTAAATGTATTCCGGTTGCACTGGCCATTCTGGCTGAAGAAACCGCTAAAAACGCCGTCTTTTATGAAGTGGCCTGACACCGGCCGCCTAGTACAAAAAAAGCTCCTTCGGGAGCTTTTTTTGTTGAAGCAGTCAGCTGCGGCCCAGCTGTTTGTAAGCATAGCGGGGGCGAGAGCTGAGGAGCTGACTTTTCTGCTCTTCGGTCATGTTGGCCGGATTCAGCCCCAGTACTCTGAAGGTTAACAGGGGGCGCGCTTCCAGCGTGATCATCAGCGCCTTGATGGCCTGCAGGCTGTTTTCTCCCGGCTCGCCGTAGGCGTAGGTCAGAATGCCCTGATTCAACAAATTTTTGACGGCGGGCTCGGTGACCGGCAGTTTTATGACGCTTTTACGCTGGATCACAAACTCCCGCAGCACGGCTTTTTCATTCGGATCCAGGTATTCAAGCAGCTCTTTCAGCAGCTTTTGCCGGGTCACTCGCTGTTTACGATAAAACACATGCTGAAACAGCATGATGGCACCAATCGACAGAAAATAAGTCGCTGACAACACCAGGGCAAGCACAAAGAGTAGCCGGTAATCGGCAAGCCAGAGTCCAAAGGCACCGGTAAACAGACTGTCGGGCAACAGCGTGATCAGCAGGCAGCTCAGCATCAGCCAGCACATAAACCAGTTCAGCGTAGAAACCTGTCGCAGCTCCGGCATTGTATTTTCTCCATTGAATGATGCCTGAGCCGAGAAGTGAGCAATATTCGTGCCATTGGTCAGGCAGGCAGCGGCCAGAAGACAGTTAATACATCAATGCCGGCACTTGTTAATGGCTTACGCAAAACAGGAGCAGAAGTGACGCAAGGTTTGTCTTTATATTAAACGTATACAAATATCTGTTAACTTTGTCGCGATTTTATGTTTTATTGGTGTCCAGTTGGTAATACTTTAGTATGGCTAGACAGGGAGTCATTGAGTAATGAATACAATTTCACTTGAGCAGGCATTATCAATCACCGAAGGTGCGCTGCAGCGCGCTAGGGAAATGTCTGCCGCACCGCTGACCGTCGCCGTGCTCGACAGTGCCGGCGTGCTGGTATCTTTGCAGCGTGAAGATACTGCCAGTCTGATGCGTCCCGATATTGCCATTGCCAAGGCCTGGGGCTCCATCGCACTGGGTCGCAGCTCCCGTGGTCTGGCCGAAATGGCAGAAGCCCGTCCGGGCTTTATGCAATCCATCAATACTCTGGGTCAGGGCAAAGTGTTGCCTGCTCCCGGTGGCGTACTTATTCGTAACGACAATAATCTGATCATTGGTGCCGTGGGCATTACCGGTGATCTGTCTGATGTGGATGAAGCCTGCGCCGTTGCCGGCATTGAAAAAACCGGCCTGAAGGCAGACTGCAGCTAATATTCGGTGCGCGCCCGCCTGCGTGCGGCTCATCACCCCATTGTTTTGGTCGAGGGGTAACCTTGGTTACTCTTTTTTCACGCTCACCCTGTGGTGGGCGTTTTTTTATGAATTTGTAACCGATTAGGGTATGGTTGCTGACTAGTAGGTCAAACAAACGTAAAGAACTATGTCACGGATAAGAGCCAGAAACGAAGAAAAAATCATACGCGCTGCCAGCCGGGTATTTGCCGAGCATGGCTATGCCGCCACCAAAACTGCCGATATCGCCGAGCTGGCTCAGTTGCCCAAGCCCAATATCTACTACTATTTCGGCAGCAAGGAAAATCTCTACCGCGCTGTACTGGAAAGCGTGACCGAGCCGCTGCTGGCGGCCTCTGCTCCTTTTGAGGAGCATGCTGATCCGGTAATGGCACTGACGGCTTACATACGCACCAAGCTGACGATTTCCCGTGACTACCCTTATGCCTCAAAGGTGTTTGCCAGTGAAATCATGCATGGTGCTCCTCACTTGCCAGAAGATCTGATTGCTCGCCTGAGTGAGCAGACCAAAACGCTGAGCAGCAAGCTGAGTGACTGGATGGGGCAGGGATTGATGGAGCAGTTTGAGCCACGGCATCTGCTGTTTGCCATCTGGGCCTCTACCCAGACTTATGCCGATTTTAACTGGCAGATCACCATGGCCCTGGGTAAGGAGGAGCTGGATGACAGCGACTTTGAACAGGCCGCCGAAGTGATCACCCGGCTGGTGATTGAAGGCTGCCGAGTGCGTCCTTTACCTCAGTAACGTTTCAGCCCGGCTGGTTCTTGGCCTGATTACCCAGCTCTTTGTCGGGCATCACGAAACCCAACAGCAGGCACACCAGCCCATATCCTGTGAGCGAGCTGTAAACGGGTACCGACCAGTCGCTTAACTGCTGCTGATATTGCCAGCTCAGCCAGACCACTCCCAGGGTGCCGCCCAGGGAGCGACAGAAGTTCATCAGCGCCAGCCCGGCACCCAGCTGAGGGGAAGGCAGGGCGTTTTGCACTGCAATGGAGCAGGCCACAATCAAAAAGCCGATGCCCACGCCACCGGCAATCAGGCCGCCATACAGCCAGGGGCCGTTCAGCCAGCGGCCAAATAGCGCCAGTAACAACGCACAGCCAAGGCCCAGCAGAACACCGCCCGCCCAGGGAAAAGGACGGCAAAAGCCGCTGTGAGCAATGCGCTTGCCGCTGATAAAAGTACCGGCGGTCACACTCAGAATAAACCAGAGTAACACCCGGCTGGTGCCGTCCGGGCTCATGCCTTGCTGTTGCTCCAGCGCCAGTGGCAGATAAACCAGCAGCCCCAGTCGCACACCTTCCGACAGCGCCAGCAACAAAAAGGCAATGGCCAGCAAACGGTTGCCCAGCAGTCGTAATGGCAACACCGGATTGGAATGACGCCATTGTTGTACCAGCAGCACCAGGCTGAGCAGGGCAGCCCCGGTCATCATATAAGGCTGGTATGCCGCCAGTGCCGGCAACAGCTCGGCGGTATTGGTAGACAAACCCCAGCCGGTGCCGGCCAGCAGCAGCAAAGTAATGCCGATATTATCCGGCTTGCTGCGGGCTCCTTTATGACCCAGATCCTTTAATGCCCAATAACTCACTGCCATGGCCAGCAGCCCCAGGGGCAGCTTGAACAGAAACAGCCAGCGCCAGTCAAAATGCGCCACCATAAAGGCGCCCAGCAGCGGGCCGGCCACGCTGGAAACGGCAAACAGAGTGGAAATCAGCCCCTGATAACGGCCTACCTGACGGGGTGGTATCACATCGGCAATCACTGCAAACGACAGTGCAATCAGACCACCGCCGCCCAGGCCGGTGAGCAGCCGGGTGGCCAGCAACACCGGCAGGCTGTCGGTAAGGGCGCTTGCCAGTGAGCCAAAGGTAAACAGCGCCAGCGCTGCGGCCAGACAGGGGGTGCGGCCAAAGCGGTCGCTCAGCCGGCCATATACCGGCATGGTCAGGGTCATGGTGAACAAATAACTGCTTACCAGCAGCGGGGCCAGCTGTGGCGAGTCAAAGATCTCACCCAGCCGGGAGATAGCCGGCATCAGTAAGGTAATTTCCAGCGCTCCCAGCATAATGGCCATGGCCACGCCGGCAAACACTCTGTGTGCTTGCTGGCTTTGTTGCACCTGAATTGTTTCAGACATGATAAAAATGACTCCCACTACACTTTAAGAGATCAGGCTGCTTGGCTATCACAATTTGTGAGCAAAACTGCTTTTTCAGCAAGCAGTTAACTACGAACCGGGCAAGCGTCGCAAGCCATGTGTAAAATTTTTGTTGACCGAGAGGTCAAATTTTAATTTAATTGGATGTAAAGATATTAACAACTCATCTGTTCGTCCGGGTGTTTTACCCTGAAGGAGGCAAGCTGTGATCACCTTTTTGTTAAACCAGGAGCTGCGACAGGAAAAAGACCTGTCCCCTAATATGACGGTGCTCAATTACCTGCGCACCCGCGTTGGTAAAACCGGCACCAAGGAAGGCTGCGGCTCCGGTGACTGCGGTGCCTGCACTGTGGTGCTGGGCGAGCGGGATGGTGATCGCATGCGCTATCGCTCGGTCAATTCCTGTCTTACCTTTGTCTCGGCCCTGCACGGCAAGCAGCTGCTGACCGTGGAAGATCTTAAGTCCAGAGACGGCCGCCTGCATCCGGTGCAGCAGGCCATGGTGGACTTCCATGGCTCTCAGTGCGGCTTCTGTACCCCGGGCTTTATCATGTCGATGTTTGCTCTGAGCAAGAACAAACCTGCCGCTGACAAACACGATATCTTTGAGGCGCTGGCCGGCAACCTGTGCCGCTGCACCGGCTATCGCCCCATCGTGGATGCCGCCAAAGCCATAGCCGAGCAGCCACAGCTGGCCGATGACTTCTCTCGATATGAGCAGGAACTGCTGGCGCGGCTGGGCAAGATTGAAACCGATACTCTGGTCACTCTTACCGGTGATGACAAGGTCTGTTTCTCGCCCACCAGCAGTGCCGAGCTGGGCACCCTGCTGGAGCAGCATCCGGATGCCCGGCTGCTGGCCGGCGGCACCGATCTGGCTCTGGAAGTGACCCAGTTTCACCGCGAGCTGCCCACCATGATTTATGTGGGCAATGTGGCCGACATGAAAACCCTGGAAGAAACCGAGCAGGGGCTGGTGATTGGGGCGGCCCGCTCTTTAACCGACAGCTATGAAGCGTTAAGCCGCTACTACCCCGACTTTGGCGAGCTGCTGCATCGCTTTGCTTCGCTGCAAATCCGCAACCAGGGCACCCTGGGGGGCAACATCGGCAACGCCTCGCCCATCGGTGATGCGCCGCCGGTGCTGATTGCCCTGAACGCCACTCTGGTGCTGCGCAAAGGGAGCAGAGTGCGGGAACTGCCGGTGGAAGACTACTTCCTCAGCTACAAGGTGACCGCTCAGGAAGAAGGGGAGTTTATCGAGAAGATCATAGTGCCCAAACCGTCGGCCAATCAGCACTTCAGGGTGTACAAGCTGTCCAAACGAATAGACGACGATATTTCTGCGGTGTGTGGTGCCTTCAACCTGATCATTGAAAACGGCATCATCACCGATGCCCGCATCGGTTTTGGCGGCATGGCCGCCACCCCCAAACGAGCCAGTGGCTGCGAGCAAGCGCTGGTGGGCAAGATCTGGAACATGGCCACGGTCAAGGCCGGCATGAAGGCCCTTGAAGCCGACTTTGAACCGCTGTCGGACTTCCGTGCCAGCAAGGAATACCGCATCAAAACAGCGGCCAACCTGCTGTATAAGTGCTTTATCGAACAACAGGATCTGAAACTGGAAACCAGGGTGACGTCTTATGTCTAATAAACCTCAGAACACGCTCACTATCGATGAAATGATGGCGAAATTAAAACAGGAACTGCAAACCGGCGTGGGCAAGAGCGTGCCTCATGACAGCGCCGCCCGGCAGGTATCCGGCGAGGCCCAGTACATAGACGATCGCCTGGAGTTCCCCAATCAGCTGCATGTGTATGCCCGCCTGTCGGACCAGGCCCATGCTCGCATTACCAGGCTGGATGTGAGCCCCTGCTACGATTTTCCCGGTGTGGCCATTGCCATTACCGCCGAGGACGTGCCCGGCGAGCTGGATATCGGCCCGGTACTGGCGGGTGATCCACTGCTGGCGGACGGCAAAGTGGAATATTACGGCCAGCCGGTGCTGGCGGTAGCCGCCAATGATATGGAAACCGCCCGCAAGGCTGCCATGGCCGCCATTGTGGAATACGAAGAACTGCCGGCGGTGCTGTCGGTGGAAGAGGCGCTGGAAAAAGAGCTGTTTGTCACCGAAAGCCACAAGCAGCAGCGAGGTGACTCCGCCGCCGGTCTGAAAAAGGCCAAACACGTCATTGAAGGCAGCCTGCATATCGGCGGTCAGGAGCACTTTTATCTGGAGACCCAGGTCAGCTCTGTGGTGCCGACGGAAGACGGCGGCATGATGGTATTCACCTCCAGCCAGAACCCCACCGAGGTACAGAAGCTGGTGGCCAGTGTGCTGGACGTGCCCATGAACAAAGTGGTCATCGACATGCGCCGCATGGGCGGTGGCTTTGGCGGCAAGGAAACCCAGGCCGCCGGCCCCGCCTGCATGGCGGCGGTGGTGGCGCGCCTCACCGGTCGTCCGGCCAAAATGCGGTTGCCGCGCATGGAAGACATGATCATGACCGGCAAGCGTCACCCCTTCTTTAACCAGTACAAGATTGGCTTTGACGACAGCGGCCGCATTCAGGCGGCAGAAATTACCGTGGCCGGTAACTGTGGCTACTCGCCGGATCTGTCCTCGTCCATCGTTGACCGGGCCATGTTCCACTCCGACAACGCCTATTACCTGGGTGATGCCACCGTTATCGGTCATCGCTGCAAGACCAATACCGCGTCTAACACCGCCTATCGCGGTTTTGGCGGCCCTCAGGGCATGATGACCATTGAACACGTAATGGACGAAATTGCCTCTTATCTTGGCAAGGATCCCCTGGAGATCCGCAAGATTAACTTTTACGGCAAAGCCGAGCGCAACGTCACTCACTATCATCAGCCGGTGGAGCACAACATTATTCACGAGCTGGTGAATGATCTTGAGTTGTCGTCGGAATATGCCAGACGCCGGAAAGAAATTCGGGCCTTTAACGCCAAAAGCCCCATTCTGAAAAAGGGCATCGCCATCACACCGGTGAAGTTTGGTATCTCCTTTACGGCCACCTTTCTCAACCAGGCCGGGGCGCTGATCCACGTTTACACCGACGGCAGCATTCACCTTAACCATGGCGGCACCGAAATGGGTCAGGGCCTGAATATCAAGGTGGCCCAGATAGTCGCGGAAGAATTTCAGGTGGATATTGATCGCATTCAGATCACCGCCACCAATACCGACAAGGTGCCCAACACCTCGCCCACGGCGGCGTCGAGCGGTACCGATCTGAATGGCAAGGCGGCCCAGAATGCGGCCCGCACCATCAAGCAGCGGCTGATCGACTGGGCTGCCGGTCACTTTCAGGTGAGCCCGGAAGAAGTGGTGTTCAAAAACAACCTGGTGCAAATTCGCGATACCCTGATGGCGTTTCCGGAGTTTGTTCAGCTGGCCTACTTCAACCAGATTTCGCTGTCGAGCACCGGCTTCTACAAAACGCCGAAAATCTATTACGACCATGCCAGCGGCTCGGGCCGGCCTTTCTACTACTTTGCCTACGGCGCAGCCTGTGCCGAAGTGGTCATAGATACCCTTACCGGTGAATACAAGCTGCTGCGCACCGACATACTGCACGATGTGGGCGACTCCCTGAACCCGGCCATTGACATCGGTCAGGTGGAAGGAGCCTTTATTCAGGGGGCCGGCTGGCTCACCACCGAAGAGCTGGTATGGAACGACAAGGGCCGGCTGATGACCAGCGGACCGGCCAGCTACAAGATTCCGGCAGTGGCCGACATGCCCACGGATTTTCGTATCAAGCTGGTGGAAAACCGCAAGAACCCGGAAGACACCGTGTTTCACTCCAAGGCCGTGGGCGAGCCGCCCTTTATGCTTGGCATGGCAGTCTGGTGCGCACTGAAGGACGCCGTGGCCAGTGTCTCCGGTTACCTGCGCTATCCGCATATAGACGCACCGGCCACTCCGGAGCGGGTACTGTGGGCGGTGGAACAAATGCGAGAGCTGGCAGAGCAGCAGCAAGGCGCTGCCGAGCATGCGGTCAGTATGAAATAAGTCATTGGCCCGGGAGCGAAACATGTTCAAGGACAACTGGATTCAGGTTCTGGCCGAGCTGGAGCAGCGGGGTGAGCCCTGCATCATGGTCACAGTAGTGGAGCACAAGGGCTCCACCCCGCGGGACAGCGGTACCAAAATGCTGGTGACCGAAGCCGGCTGTTACGCCACCATTGGTGGCGGCCATCTGGAATTCAAAGCCATGGAGCTGGCGCGGCACATGCTGGCAGAAGGCGAGCAAGCCATGCGGGTGGAGCGTTTTAATCTTGGGGCCAGCCTGGGCCAGTGCTGCGGCGGCATGACCACCATAATGCTGGAGCCGGTGGTGCGGCCCCGCCATCATCTGGTGCTGTTTGGTGCCGGCCATGTGGCCAAGGCGCTGGTGCATATACTGGCCACGCTGCCGTTTCGCATTACCTGGATAGACTCACGGCCCGAGGAATTTCCCGCCAGCCTGCCCGAAGGAGTGACTGCCGTGGTCAGTGACGAGCCCGTTGACGAGATTGATGAGCAGCCTGCCGGCAGTTATTACCTGGTGATGACCCACAATCATCAGCTGGATCTGGAGCTGTGCGCCCGCATTCTTAAACGCAATGATGCCCGTTACTTTGGCGTGATTGGCTCGCGTACCAAGCGCAAGCGTTTTGACTACCGGCTGAAGGAGCGGGGGTTTGATGACGCCGCCCTGGCGAACATGATTTGCCCCATCGGCCTGGCCGAGGTCACCGGCAAACATCCGGCGGAAATTGCCGTGTCGGTGGCGGGTCAGCTGATTGCCGCTTATCAGGGTGAGGTCGTCAGCAATCAGGCGATTCCCGCCGCCCAGGCCGAGCATGCCTGATTTTATTGATTTCAAGGAGACGCGCAGAGATGACGCAACCCGTAGCCTATCGCGCCGCCATTTTTTACAGCCTGGGTGATCCGGCCAAAGTGGGCCTGGAAAACTCTTTTGCCTGGCATGAAGATGGGGTGCTGGTGGTGGCCGATGGCCATATTCAGGATGTGGGGCCGGCCCCGGAAGTACTGAACCGGCTGCCCGCCGGCACCCAGGTGGTGGAGCTTGAAAACCGGTTGATCACGCCGGGCTTTATCGACACTCATATTCATTTTCCACAAACCGAAATGATCGCCTCTTATGGTGATCAGCTGCTGGACTGGCTCAATAACTACACCTTTCCGGAAGAACGCAAGTTTGCCGATCCCGCACATGCTGCCCGAGTGGCAAAGCTGTTTCTCGATGAGCTGTTGCGCAACGGCACCACCACCGCCATGGTGTATGGCACTGTGCACCCCCAGGCGGTGGACGCCTTCTTTACCGAGTCCGAGCGGCGCAATACTCGCATGATCGCCGGCAAGGTGATGATGGATCGTCATGCTCCCGAATTTCTGCTGGACACGCCTGAGTCGTCCTATGCCGACAGCAAGGCGCTGATTGAGCGCTGGCACAACAAAGGCCGCCAGCTTTATGCGGTGACGCCGCGCTTTGCCCCCACCAGCAGCCCGGAACAGCTCGACGCCGCCGGCCGCCTGCTGCGTGAGCATAAGGATCTTTATCTGCAGACTCATCTGTCGGAAAACCGCAAAGAGATTGCCTGGGTCAAGGAGCTGTTTCCAGAGCGCTCCGGCTATCTGGATGTGTATGACCATCACGGTCTGCTCAGTGAGCGCTCCATATTTGCTCACAGTGTGCATCTGGAAGACGGTGAATGCGAGCGGCTCCATGCCACCGGCTCGGGGGTGTCTTTCTGTGCCACCTCCAACCTGTTTCTCGGCTCGGGCCTGCTCGATCTGGCGCGGCTGGAGCGCTTTGATGTCAATGTGAGCCTGGGTACGGACGTGGGCGGCGGTACCAGTTTCTCGCTGCTGCAGACCATGAATGAGGCTTACAAGGTGTTGCAGCTGCAGCAGCAAAAGCTGCATCCGCTCAAGGCGTTTTACCTGGCCACCCTGGGTGGTGCCGAGTCGCTGCGTCTGGATGACAAGCTGGGTAACCTGCTGCCGGGCAAGGAAGCCGACTTTCTGGTGCTGGATCTGAATGCCACAGCACTGATGCATGCCCGCACACAAAATGCACAAACTTTGTACGAAAAACTTTTTGTACTCATGATGCTGGGAGACGACAGAGCCATTGAAAGTACCTTTGTTTATGGCAAATGCCAGCATGGCAGAAATGGCGTCTGAGAGAGTTAAGAGGCATTTGAGTAGTAAGAAACGCCCGCTCAGGGCGTTTTTTGTGCTCAGTCACAGACTTGGACATTGTGGCTGTTGAATTGGCAAAAAGCGCGTTAGATTGTATACGTAAAGTGTAACAATTTTTTAACTGAAACAGGCAAGGATAGCGGTGATGTCGTCGCTGCAGCCAAGTCCGCAACTGGAAACAAAAACATGAGTTCACTCAGTCAACTGGAGCCGAGACCTGTCAAGTCGAGCTCAAACACGCAAGACGATATCGTCTACGAACATATTTTTGATGCCATTCTGGAGCAGCGACTGGCACCGGGCACCAAGCTCAGTGAAGAAGCGCTGGGCGATATTTTTGGCGTCAGCCGCACCATTATTCGCCGTGCCCTGCTGCGCCTGTCTCACGAGCAGGTGGTGATTATTCGCCCCAACCGGGGGGCCGTGGTGGCCGCACCCAGCGTGGAAGAAGCCCGGCAAATTTTCGCCGCCCGCCGCGTGGTTGAGCTGGCGGTTATTGAGCTGGCGGTAAAAAATGCCACCCCCGAAAGCCTGGCCCGTATGCGTGCCATGGTGCAGGAAGAGCAGGACGCCTTTGCCCGGGGCGATCGCGGCAGCGGCATTCGCCTGTCTGGTGAGTTTCACCTTGAGCTGGCGCACATGGCCAACAATACACCGCTGCTTAACTTTCAGCGCAGTGTGGTGTCACAGACATCACTGATTATTGCCCAGTATGAAGTCGGTCATCAGGCCCACTGCTCCTTTAACGAGCATGAAATATTGCTGAATGCCATCGAAACCGGCGACAAAGATACCGCCATGCAAAAAATGGCCGAGCATCTGGACCATATCGAAGCCAAGCTCAATCTGGACGGCGATTCCGCCTCCACGGATCTGCATGTGGTCTTTTCCGGCGTGGCCAAAAAACGCCGCGGCCGTTAATTCGTCCAGAAATAATAAAGGGCGGCTCACTGGCCGCCCTTTGTGTTTTTAGTGAGTCAGCAGCAGATAGCTCAGGATCAGCAGGGCGATAAAGACAGTTTCCAGCACCACCAGCAAAACCGGTTTCCAGCCTACCGAGAGAATGTCTTTCAGCTGAGTGCGCACGCCCAGCGCGGCAATGGCAGTGAGCAGCAGCCAGGACGAACTGTCCGCCAGCTGACCGGCCAGCTGTTGCGGCAGCCAGCCCAGGCTGTTAATGATAAACAGCACCACAAAGCCGATTAAAAACCCCGGAATGGCTACCTTTCCGCTCTCATTGCCGTTGCCCTGTTTGCTGGCGGCCCGGCGAATAATAATGCCAATGGTCATCACAATGGGCACCAGCATGGCCACCCGCAGCAGCTTGACGAAGGTGCTCAAATCGCCCACTTCTTCCGACATGCTGTAGCCGGCCCCCACCACCTGAGCCACATCATGAATGGTGGCCCCGAGAAAAAGCCCGGCTTCCTGCCCGGTCAGCCCCAGCGCCTGGCTGATCATGGGATAGAAAATCATCGCCAGGGTACTGAGGGTGGTGACGATAATCACGGTAAACAGCGTATCGCGTTTAGCCTGCTCGCTGTTGGGCAGCACGCTGCTGATGGCCATGGCCGCCGAGGCACCGCAAATGGCCACTGAGCCGCCGGTCAGGGTGCCAAAGGCACTGCTGAAGCCGAGCCAGCGGGCCATCACCACGCCAAAAGCAATGGTCAGCACCACCGCCGAGCACACCATCAGCATGGGTTGCCAGCCCAGGGTCAGCACATCACCAAAGGTAATGCGCAGGCCCAGCAGAGCCACCCCCAGACGCAGCAGGGTTTTGGCTGAAAATTGCAGCCCCGGCGCACACTGGGATTCTTCACTGAGAAAGTTAAAGGCCAGCCCCAGCAGCAGCGCCATCAGCATGGCGGGCGCACCATAGTGCTGAGACAGAAAACTGGCGGCAATGCCGATGGTGGCGGCCACACACAAACCGGGAAAAAAACGTTTTCGAGTGTCGTCAAGACGACGCAGCAGCGCGGCCATCAGGCCTCCTGATTAAAAGTGCATAAGGATATTCCCTAATGTTATCAATGCCAGCCAGCCCAGGGCCAACCAAAGTTTGATTTGTTTCCTGTGTGGTGGTCCAAGTTAATCCGTGCAACTGGCGCTACCGGCCTTGGCCCCTTTCCCTCTAATGTTATGAAAATGTAAATAACTCGGTGCGCCGGGTCTTGATTCATCGCCACTTGCTGGCCAAGGGAGAATTGATATGTCTGCTGAAAATAACCAGAAAACCGTTGCGCTGCTGGAGCAGCTGTTTGCCGCCTTTAACCGTCACGATATTGAAGGCATCATGGCCTGCATGACCGACGATGTGGTGTTTGAAGGGGCGGCCGGGCCCGAAGCCCATGGTAACCGTTTTGTGGGTGCCGATGCGGTGGCGGCGGCCTTTATCAATGTATGGACCACAATGCCGGATGTGCAGTGGAACAACACCAGCCACTTTGCCACCGGCGATCGGGGTGTATCCCAGTGGACCTTCTGTGCCACCACGCCGGATGGCCGCCGTATTGAAGCCGATGGCGTGGATCTGTTTACCCTGAAAGGCGGCAAGCTGGCGCTGAAGCAGGCCTTCCGTAAGGATCGTCCGCTGCTGGATCCGCGCTAAGCCTCGGCAGCCTCACTCTGTTAACGGGAATCACGAATATGGATATGGTCAACAACACTCGGGCGGACTTCCGCCAGTCGGCCAAGGCCGATACCGTGCTGGATCGTTACGATCCCAGCTATGATCCCCTGGTAGCGGCCACGCCCGGGAAGGGTCAGCAGTATGCGCCCACTTATTGGGTTGCCACTGCCGGAACGCCGCCGGAGGATGATGGCCCCGTAACCGGTGACATGGATGTCGACGTCGTGATCATCGGCAGCGGCTTTACCGGCCTGTCTGCGGCGCTGCATCTGGCCAAGGAGCATGGCATCAGGGCCACCGTACTGGAAGCCAACCAGGTCAGCTGGGGCTGCACCAGCCGTAACGGCGGCCAGGCCCAGAACGCCTCGGGCCGGCTGACCCGCTCTCAGTGGATCAAACGCTGGGGGCTGACGACTGCCCGCAAAATGCATGATGAAGTGCAGGAAGGCTTTGATACCTTCAAGGGCCTGATCCGGGAAGGCAACATCGACTGTGATCCTCAGGATGGCGGCCACCTTTATATTGCCCACCGTGACAAAGCCATGCGCAAACTGGAAGCGGAAGCCAAAGTGCTGCGTGAACAGTTTGGCTATGACACCGAGCTGCTCGACAAGGCGACCTTAAGCCGTGATTATGTGAATGAAGCCGAGGCGGTAGGGGCCATGCACGAGCCGGAAGGCATTGGCGTGCATCCGCTCAAGCTGGCTCAGGGCTATCACCGCATGGCCCGCAATCTGGGGGCTACCATACATCCGTCCAGTCCGGTACTGGGCTGGGAAACCATTAATGGCGTACATCATATCAAGACCCCGGGCGGCACCGTCCGTGCCCGTGCCGTTGGGGTGGCCACCGGTGGCTATACCTCTCAGGGACTGCATGCCAGCCTGAACAGCAAGATTATGCCGATACTGTCGAACTCACTGGTGACCCGGCCGCTCACCGAGCAGGAAATTGCTGCCTGCAACTTCAAGACCAATGAAGTGATCACCGACACCCGGACTCTGCGGCATTATTATCGCAAGCTGCCCGACAACCGGGTGCAGATTGGCAGCCGCAGTTCCATTACCGGGGCCGATGCCGGCAACCATAAGCATCTGGAATTACTGATTAACGGCCTGCATCGCAAGTTTCCGGCGCTTACCGGCATTCAGATTGACTATTCCTGGTGGGGCTGGGTGGATGTCAGCCACGATATGATGCCGCGCATCTATCAGCCCGACGACAAGGAGCAGATTTTCTATGCCCTGGGCTACGGCGGTAATGGTGTGATGTTCTCGGCCCACGCCGGCCGGCGCATGGCCCAGCGCATTGCCGGCATTCGCGAAGGCTTTGAGCTGCCCATTTACAACTCACCGCTGCCGGGGCACCTGTTCGCCCCCTTCCGCCGGCTGGGTCAGCGCATGCTGTACCACTGGTATCATTTGCGTGACGAAGTGCTGTAAATGAACAAATAATTGTTAACAACCCTTTTACTTTACCGCCCTCTGAGTTACAACGGCTTACATCAGAGGGCGGCTTTTTGGTACCGCCAGCAGAATTCAACTCGCTGACAGGTAAGCCTTTTCATGCTTCATTTATTTCATCTCTCCACGGAAAAAAACACCAGTCTGCAGCAACAGCTGCGTGAACAAATTGCTGCCGCCATTCTTAATGGCAATATTCCGGCGGACAGCCCGCTGCCATCCAGCCGCAAGCTGGCCAAGCAGCTCAGCATTGCCCGTAATACGGTGGTACTGGCCTACGAGCATCTGCTCGATGACGGCTATCTGCTGGCGCGGGAGCGCAGCGGTTATTTTGTTAATCCGGAGATTTTGTCCCGTCGTCCTGAGCTGCCGGCAGAAACCGCACCGGCTAGTGAAGGCACGCCACCGGACTGGGGCCGCAAGCTCAAGATCCATCCCAGTGCTCAGCACAATATCAGCAAGCCCAAAGACTGGCAGAAATACCCTTATTCCTTTATTTACGGCCAGTTTGATCCCACCCTGTTTCCCAGCAACAACTGGCGCGAATGCTGCCGTGATGCGGTGAGCATTCCGGCCATTCGTGACTGGGCTTCCGACAGTTTCGACAACGACGATCCGCTGCTGATCGAACAGATCCGTACTCGCCTGTTGCCACGGCGCGGGGTCTGGGCCTCGGCGGATCAGATCCTGGTCACGGTAGGGGCGCAGCAGGCGCTCTATTTGCTGGCGCGCTTACTGCTGGATAAAGACAGTACCATCGGCATTGAAGATCCCGGCTATGTGGATATTCGCAATATTGCCACCATGAACCCGGCCAAAGTGCGGCCGCTGCCGGTGGATGAGCAGGGGCTGATCATCGATGATCAGCTGGCCGGCTGCGATCTGGTGTATACCACCCCCAGTCATCAGTGTCCGACCACGGTCACCATGCCGCTGGAGCGCCGCTTTGAACTGCTGAAGCAGGCCAGCGAGCGTGATTTTCTGATTATTGAAGATGACTATGAAAGTGAAACCAACTTCAGGACCAACCCTACGCCGGCGCTGAAGAGTCTGGATGATAATGACCGGGTGCTTTATGTGGGCAGTCTCTCCAAAACCCTGGCACCCGGGCTTCGGCTGGGTTATCTGGTGGGACCGGCGGAGCTGATCCGTGAAGCCCGGGCCCTGCGCCGGCTGATGCTGCGGCATCCGGCGGCCAACAACCAGCGTTCGGTGGCGCTGTTTCTGGAGCGGGGCTATCACGATGCGCTGATCATGAATCTGGCCAAGGCCTATGAAGCGCGCTGGCAGGAGATGGGCAAGGCGCTGGATGAGTTCCTGCCCTGCTCCAGCCGCCAGCCCGGTTTTGGCGGCTCCTGCTACTGGGTAAAAGGCCCGGACGGGCTCGACAGCCGTATTTTGCGTAAAGAAGCCGCCGACAGAGGCATTCTGATCGAGCCCGGCGATATTCATTTTCAGGGTGAGCGAGTGCCGCTCAACTATTTTCGGCTGGGTTATTCCTCCATTGCCGCGGATCGCATTCGCCCCGGCATCGAGTCTCTGGTGGCGTTGATCCGCGATATGACTTGATTAAAAAAGCCCCGCATGTGCGGGGCCAAAAAGTGCAAGGGTAGTAAAACAATATCATCAGCCCATCAGCAGCAAATAAGCGAGCACCAGCAGGGCGATAAAGGCGGTTTCCAGCACCACCAGCAGCACCGGCTTCCAGCCTACCGACAGAATGTCTTTCAGCTGGGTGCGCACGCCCAGAGCGGCAATGGCGGTGAGCAGCAGCCAGGACGAGCTGCCGGCCAGAGGCTGAGCGATGTTCTGAGGGATCCAGCTCAGGCTGTTGAGCACAAACAGCACCACAAAGCCGATCAAAAAGCCGGGAATGGCCACACTGCCACCTTGGCTTTGTTCGCCTTTTTTGCTGGCGGCACGGCGGATCAGAATGCCGATGGTCATCACGATGGGCACCAGCATGGCCACCCGCAGCAGTTTTACAAAGGTGCTGAGATCACCCACTTCGGCGGACATGCTGTAGCCGGCCCCCACCACCTGGGCCACATCGTGAATGGTGGCACCGATAAACAGGCCGGCTTCCTGATCCGACAGCCCCAGGCTCTCGCTTATCATGGGGTAGAAGATCATCGCCAGGGTGCTGAGGGTGGTCACGCTGATCACGGTGAACAGGGTATCGCGCTTGGCCTGCTCACTCTGGGGCAACACACTGCTGATGGCCATGGCCGCCGACGCGCCGCAAATGGCCACAGAGCCACCGGTAAGGGTGCCAAATTCCTTTGAAAAGCCGAGCCAGCGGGCCATGACTACGCCAAAGCCAATGGTCAGCACCACCGCGGAGCACACCATCAGCATGGGCTGCCAGCCCAGGGTCAGCACATCGCCAAAGGTGATGCGCAGGCCCAGCATGGCAACCCCCAGGCGCAGCACGGTTTTGGCCGACAGCTCAAGGCCCGGCGCGCATTGCGGTTCGTGGCTGAGAAAGTTAAACGCCAGCCCCAGCAGCAGTGCCATCAGCATGGCGGGGGCACCATAATGCTGAGACAAAAAGCTGGCGGCAATGCCAATGGTGGCAGCAACGCAAATGCCGGGAAAATAGCGCTTGCGGGTGCCGTCCAGGCGGTACAGCAGGCCCATTACCGGAGAGTGGGTGTCGGCAGCCATGGAATTTCCTCCGTGAAACAAATCCAGTCAATGTTGCTGTTATGTTATTGACGATGCTGTGATGCAGGCCAATGCCATTTTCAGCCATTGCGGTTACTTTTTTGCATAGGTGTTATTTCACAAACCAAGGACAGCGTAATGGAAACCAAATGGCTGCATGATTTTATTGCCCTCAGTGAGCAGGGCAGCTTTTCCCGGGCGGCGGAAAGCCGCTTTGTCACTCAGCCTGCGTTCAGCCGCCGTATTCGTTCACTGGAAAACTGGCTGGGAGTGGCATTGGTATGCCGTAACCGTTATCCGCTGGAGCTGACGCCGGCCGGGGACAGCTTTCTCGAGCAGGCCCGCCAGCTGCTGGCCCAGATTTATGGCATACGCAGTCAGCTGCGGCTTAGTCAGCAACAAACCCCCGGCGTCAGTCTGATCACCCAGCCGGCGCTGGCGGTGACCTTTTTTCCGGCCTGGCTGCACCGGCTGCGCCCGGCGCTGGGCGAGGGGCTGGTGCGGCTTAACACCGGCCACTACCACGAGGCCATGGAGCAGTTTGTGGCGGGAGCGGTGGACTTTTTACTGTGCTTTGCCGAGCCGCAGCAGGCCGAAGCCCTGCAACGCCTGAACGTAGAGCGGCTGCAGCTGGGCCAGGACCGGCTGGTGCTGGTATCGGCTACTGACCAACCGCATAACCCCCGCTTTCAGCTCAATCATGAACAGCCGTTGCCGCTGCTGCTCTACCCGAAAGATGCCTATCTGGGGGCTCTGGTGCAGCAGCATTGCCTGCCGGCGCTGGCAGAGCAGCCCTGGCAGCCGGTGTGTGAAAATGCACTGGGAGAAGGGCTTAAGGCCCAGCTGCTGCAAGGCGAAGGGGTGGCTTTTCTGCCGGAAAGTCTGGTGCGCGACGAACTTGCCAGCGGTCGGGTGGTGGTGCTGGAGCAAAGCCCGTCACTGCAGCTTGATATTGAGCTGTGCCGGGCCGGCGAGCCCCGCTCAGAGCTTGCCGAGCGGTTCTGGCAGCAAAGTGCCGTGCTGGCGAATAAATAAACCGGCTGGCATCATTTTTTTAACCCTGGCGTAACATGGGGAGTGAAACTGGCCCTATGTTACCTTGCCCCCCCTTCCTAAGCTGTTTCCCAAGCGAGCCACTCAGGTGCTTTTACTCTGCAGGGCCTGCTCGTCATAACCAACGCAATTGCCCGGACAGAAAACGGAAGATTGAACTCAACCCAACCGAGGCGGCTGGCATCAAGCCACCACCAACGGGAAACAGCAAAAGGAAGACAGTTATGCCACGTATGACTCCCAGTGAAGCTCTGGTCGAAACCCTGGCGGCCAACGGTGTGACCGATGTGTTCGGTATCATGGGCTCTGCCTTTATGGATGCCATGGATATTTTTGCCCCCGCCGGCATTCGTCTGATCCCTACGGTGCACGAGCAGGGGGCCGGTCACATGGCCGACGGTTATGCCCGGGTCAGCGGCCGCCACGGTGTCTGTATTGCCCAGAACGGCCCCGGTATTACCAACTTTGTCACTGCCATTGCCGCCGCCTACTGGGCCCACAGCCCGGTGGTGTGCATTACTCCGGAAACCGGCTCCATGACCCAAGGGCTAGGCGGTTTTCAGGAAGCGCAGCAGCTGCCCTTCTTTGAAACCATCACCAAATATCAGGGCCATGTGTCCAATCCGGCCCGCATGGCGGAATTTACCGCCCGCTGTTTTGACCGTGCCATGCTGGAAAACGGTCCGACTCAGCTCAATATTCCCCGGGATTTCTTCTACGGTGACATTAACGTGGACATCCCTCAGCCTATTCGCATTGAGCGTGGTGCCGGCGGCGAGCAGAGCCTGCAACAAGCCGCAGCCCTGCTGGCCGAGGCCCAGTTCCCGGTGATTATTTCCGGTGGCGGTGTGGTCATGGCCGACGCGGTAGAAGAGTGCAAGGCGCTGGCCGAATATCTGGGTGCGCCTGTGGTAAACAGCTATCTGCATAACGATTCCTTCCCTGCCAGCCACCCGCTGTGGTGTGGTCCACTGGGCTATCAGGGCTCCAAGGCCGGCATGAAACTGCTTTCCCGCGCCGACGTGGTGCTTGCGCTGGGCACCCGTCTGGGGCCGTTCGGCACCCTGCCGCAGCACGGTCTGGACTACTGGCCGAAGGAAGCCAAGATCATTCAGGTAGACTGCGACGCCAAAATGCTGGGCCTGGTGAAGAAGATCTCCGTGGGCGTGTGTGGCGATGCCAAGGCCGCTGCCGTGACCATTCTCGATCGGCTGCAGAACCTCAATGTTTCCTGTCTGGAAAACAAGGGGGCCCGTGCTACCGAAATCGCCAACGAAAAAGAAGCCTGGGAAGCCGAGCTGGATCAGTGGATCCACGAGAAAGACGACTATTCCCTCGATATGATTGCCGAGCAGTCGGAAGAAGAGGGCAGCTATCTGCATCCGCGTCAGGTGTTGCGTGAGCTGGAAAAGGCCATGCCCGAAGATGTGATGGTATCGACCGATATCGGCAACATTAACTCGGTCGCCAACAGCTATCTGCGCTTTGAAAAGCCGCGCTCTTTCTTTGCGGCCATGAGCTTTGGTAACTGTGGTTACGCTCTGCCCACCATTATTGGTGCTAAAACTGCCGCACCTCATCGTCCGGCGGTGTCTTATGCCGGCGACGGTGCCTGGGGCATGTCCATGATGGAAGTGATGACCTGCGTGCGTGAGCATATTCCGGTGACCTCCATCGTGTTCCATAACCGTCAGTGGGGTGCCGAGAAGAAGAACCAGGTCGACTTCTATAACCGCCGCTTTGTGGCCGGTGATCTGGAAAACCCGAGCTTTGCCGATATTGCCCGCTCCATGGGTGCCGAAGGTGTCACCGTCGACAAGCTGGAAGACGTGGGCCCGGCGCTGCAGAAAGCCATTACCCGTCAGATGGAAGAAGGCAAGACCACCGTTATCGAGATTATGTGTACCCGGGAGTTGGGCGACCCCTTCCGCCGGGATGCGCTGTCCAAGCCGGTGCGTCATCTGGATAAGTACAAGGACTATTGCTGATAGCCAACGCTAAAGCTGCCCCTTGGGGCAGCTTTTTTGTTTGTCAGGCTGTTTACTGGCCATCATCAAAGGGAACTCAGTGATGCTCAATACTAACCCCAAACAATGCCCGGCCCATTTGCTGGAGCAGGCCCGGCAATATGCGGCCGTACGCACTGTGGTGATCAACCCGGTTAACCGGGTGTCACTGGCCAGCGCCCGGCTGGCGCAGGATGAGGGGCTGATCATGCCCATTCTGGTAGGAGATGAAGCACGCATGCGTGCAGAAGCCACCGCCATGGGTTGGGATCTGGCCGGTGTGCGCCTGGTGCATGCCACCGATGAAACGGCTGCCGCTCAAGCTGGCGTGGCCCTGGTCAGCCAGGGCGAGGCCGACGCCATTATGAAGGGCCATGTGCATACCGACATCTTGCTGCGTGCTGTGCTTAATCGTGCCGCCGGCCTGCGTACCGACAGCCGCCTGAGCCATGTGTTTTACATGACGGTGCCGGGCAGCTGCCGGGCCCTGTGCATTACCGATGCGGTCATTAATGTGCAGCCCAATGTGCTCGACAAGCTGCATATTGCCCGCAATGCCATTGAGCTGTTACATGCGCTGGGCTGCGAGGAGCCCAGAGTGGCGCTGTTGTCGGGCACCGAAGAAGTGAGCAAAAGCATGCCCTCAAGCCAGGATGCCGCCGAGCTGGTCAAGCTGGCCGCCATGGGGGCCCTGCCCGGTGCCGTGGTAGAAGGACCGCTGGCGTTTGATAATGCCGTCTCTCGGGAAGCGGCCGAGATCAAGGGCATTTCCGGCCAGGTACCCGGCAATGCCGATGTGTTGCTGGTGCCCAATCTGGAGTCGGGCAACTTTCTGTTCAAGCAGATGGTGTATTTTATGGGGGCGACCGCTGCCGGTCTGGTGCTGGGAGCCCGTGTGCCTGTTATTCTCACCTCTCGTGCCGATCCGCCCGAAGCCAGGCTGGCATCCTGTGCCCTGGCCAGCATAGTGCATCATAACCGTCATGGTGTGGCACCGGTCCGTGCCACCGCCTGAACAAGGAGAAAACTGATGAGTCTGAGTCGTTACGGTTTTATTGCAAAAGCGCCGGATCTGGAAATGTTCAAACACCACGGCCGCATCAAGAGTGAAGGTTTTGATCTGGCAGTGTCTGGTGTCAGTAATCTGGAAGAAGCCATCATGGCTGCTCAGGAAATGCTGACTCGGCGCATCGAGTTGATTGAACTGTGCGGTGGCTTTACCGCCGAGGAAGAAGCGCAGATCCGTGAGGCGATCAACGATCATGTGCCTCTTGGGCGGGCGGTGATCCGCCCTCAGGATCAGGATCGGATCCAGTGGCCCTGATCCGCTGTGATACCAAGTAGATCAGAAAAAAGCCGGGCAACAGCCCGGCTTTTTATTGGAGACTGAAGCGCGTTCAGGATCCTTTCTTTTCCGGGCGGGGTACTATCAGGGTGGGAATACGCGACTCCCGCAGCACGTTCTTGGCCACGCTGCCCAGCAAAGTATGAAACCAGCCTTTTTCGTGAGCCCCCATAATAATCAAATCGCACTCCAGCTCTTTTGAGCGCTTCAGAATGGTTTGCTCCGGGTAACCTTCTACCACCTCACAACCAATCACCTTGCTGCGCAGGGCCTGCTCTTCCGGTGCTATCTGCTCCCAGAAATAATCCTGGCGTTGCTGCAGCTGAGCTTTGGCATGGTTCAGGCGCTGATGCAGAAACTCTTCCCGGCTGCTCTGGTTAAGAATATAAGACTGCAGCGTCAGTTTTTCATCGCCGGACAGCTGCTCTACCACCTTGAGGATATGAATGTCGGCACCGGTCTCCCGGGCCAGATACACAGCATACTGAAAAGCATAAGAGGCGTTCTTGGACAGGTCAGTGCAATACAGAATTCGGTTCACTTGCGGCAGCATGGGCATTTCCTCATTGGCTGAAACGGAAAACGATCAGCATAGCGGCTGATCGATGACATCATGATGATAGTGCCGGCCTGAATAATTCCCTTGATAATGATCAGGCCGGCACTTGGTTGCTGGATACTAGTAGCCAAGCAGCCTTGGCAGGAACAGGGTAATTTCCGGAACAAAAGCAATAATAAACACGGCGGTGACCGAAGTCAGGGCAAAGGGCAGGGCCCGCACCGAAATTTCCTCAATGGACGTGCCTGATACGCCCGAGGCAATAAACAGGTTTTCACCCAGGGGCGGCGTCTGAAAGCCTATCGACAAACAGCACACCACCACAATACCAAAGTGCACCGGATCAATGCCTAAGCTGTAGGCCACCGGCAGTAGCACCGGCGTCAGGATTAAAATGGCGGCCAGGGTCTCCATAAACATGCCCACAAACAGCAGGAAGAAAATAATCAGCGCCCAGATAAGATAAATATTACTGGTCAGCTCCAGCATGGAGGACGCCACTATGGCCGGAATCTGGTTCTCTACCAGCAGCCGGCCAAAGACGGTGGCGGTAAACAGGATCAGCAGCACGCGGCCGGTGAGCCAGGTGGTGGTTTCCAGCGAGCGCAGCACGTCCTTTATCTTCAGTTCCCGGTGCACAAAAAAGCCGATAAACAGGGTGTAGAAGATGGCCACAATGGCCGATTCGGTGGGCGTGAACAGGCCACTGTAAATGCCACCCAGAATAACAATGGGGGCCAGTACCGACCAGGTGCCTCTGCGCAGCATGGTCAGAATATTGGCACCGGACCAGCCGTCGGTGGTGCCCTTGTAACCCTGCTTCTTGCACAGGAAGTAGTTCATGGTCAGCAGGCCGCAAGACAGTACCAGACCGGGGAAAAAGCCGGCGATAAACAGCTTGGGAATGGACACCGACTGAAACTGGCCATGTTCGGCTACCGCTTCCGGCGGTGCCATCAGGCCAATGGCGGAAATGCCGAAGATCACCATGGGAATGGAGGGCGGAATTACCACGCCAAGGCCACCGGAAGAGGCAGTAATGGCAGAGGCATAGCCCTTGCCATAACCTCTGTCGATCATGGCCGGAATCATCAGCATGCCCACGGCAGCGGTAGTGGCCGGGCCCGAGCCGGAAATGGCACCAAAGAACATGCAGGCCATCACGGTGGCGGCCGACATGCCGCCGGTAAAGGGGCCGGCAAAACTTTCCGCCAGATCCACCAGCCGTTTGGAGATGCCGGCCGCCTCCATCAGGGCACCGGCCAGAATAAAGGCGGGCAGCGCCATTAACGGAAAGGAGCCCACGGAGGTAAAGGCAATTTGCACAAACTTGATGGGGTTTTCACCCAGATACAGAAAGGATGCCAGCGCCGACACTCCCAGCGACACACTGATGGGGGCACCCAGCAGCAGCAGTACCAGAAAGCTGCCAAACAAGATTAATACGACGGATGATTCAACCATGATGCGCTCCCGCTTTGACTCGTCCTTGGGTGGGGGACCGGGATTCTTTGCCAGCTACCGGTTTGCTGTTTGCCTGCTGCTCTGCCGAGTCCATCAGCTTTTCTACTTCCAGCGACTCGGGATCGCGAATATCAATGCCCTTGACCAGTTTGTAGTAGTTCACCTGCAGAATGCGGAAGGTCATTAACGCAAAGGCAACGGGCAGAATGACGTAAACATATTTCATCGGAAATCCAAGGGTCTGGGACTTCCAGAACAGGTTCATTTTATTAAAGACAAAGTCATAGCTGAGCCAGACAAAATAGCTGTTAAAGCCTACCCAGATAAGGTCGGCCAGTGCCTCGCTGTAGACCGCGACTCTGGGCGGAAACAGTTTGAACTGAAAGGTAACCCGGTTGTGCGCGGCCAGCTTGGTGGCATAGCTGGCACCAAAGTACACAAACCACACAAACATGTAGGTAGACAGCTCTTCGCTCCAGGAAATGGAGTGGTTAAACAGCTGCCGGGAAATAATCTGAATAAACAGAATTACCACAAAGGTGGCAAGGAGCGTGCTGCAGATAACACGCTCTATATTGTCGATAACACGGTAGATAATGATGCCAATAGACATGGCCGGCTCCTCCCTGATGCACACAGCCCCCGATAATATCGGGGGCAGGCAGTGATAGCGGGGTGATTAAAGGGTATCTCGGCCCAGCGATTGCAGGATTTGATTGAGCTTGTCTTTGCCTCCCACCAGGTCGTAATACTTGGGCCAGACCTGGCTGACTGCCTTATCCATCCACTCTTTTTCGCCGTTGGCGGGCTCGCTGATTTCCATGCCGTTGCTCACCAGTTCGCTCTTGATGCGCTCTTCCTGGGCTACCAGCCACTGGGCACTGTGCTCGGTGGCAGCCTTGCCGGCAGCCAGAATGGCCTGCTGCACGTCTTCCGGCTGTGCCTGGAACACGGCTTCCGACATGATCAGCGGCTCAATGGAGAACAGATAGCGAATGTTGGTGATGTATTTCTGCACTTCATCAAACTTCATGGCAGATACGGTAATGTAGGGGTTGTCCTGTCCGTCTACCACGCCCATCTGCAGGCCGGTAAAGGTTTCGGACCAGGCCATGGGGGTGGGGTTGATGCCCCAGGCGCGATAGGTATCGATCATGATTTCGTTGTTGGGCACTCGAATCTTGAGACCGTCGAGATCGTTCAGGCTGGATACCGGACGGCTGGAGTTGGTCAGCACACGAAAGCCCGAGTAAGCCCAGCCCACAATGCGCACACCTGCATCGCGAATGGTGTTGTCTACCAGCTGCTGGCCCACTTCACCCTGGGTCAGGGTGACCGCATCGTCCAGGCTGTGCACCATGTAGGGCAGAGTCAGCACGCCCACAGAGGGTGAAAAGGGGGTCACGTTGTTGATGGCCAGAATGGAGAAGTCGAGCAACCCCATGGAAGCGTCGTTAACCGTGGCCTGTTCATCACCCAGCTGGCCGTTCAGAAATAACTGAGTGTCGTGTTTGCCACCGGTGCGCTCTTTCAGCTGTTCGGAAAAAGCTTTGCCGAGTTCATGCTGGGTGCCGCCGGCACCATCACCCACTGCAACCCGAAAGGTCTTTGCCAGAACCTGAGGGCTGGCCATGGCAGCACCAAGGCACAGGGCAAGAGACAGGGATTTCACAAAACGCTGCTTGAATATCATGGTATTTGCTCCAGTTGTGTGGCCCGGTGAGACCGGGCGTTTACCTTCCGTGATAGCCGGAGTTGTTGCACTCCGCAGACTGGTTCAATGTGCCGCTCGCTCCTGAAGAGGCTGAGCGGCCGGTTAAGGTGTCCGGCTTTCCTTAAAGCCTGACAATATCTTTGATTGGGGCTGTTAAATTGGTTAGGGCCACTTGTATTTTGCTGCTGGGTCCAGAATTAAAGTTAATTAAAATCAAAGGCTTAATTGATGTTTTTGTAAAAAAGTTGTTAATTATAATGCAATGAACAGCAGGCTGTCTGTATTTATGTTCAGCCCCGTATGCTTCTTGAAAGCAGGGCCAGAATTTCATCAAAAATGCGGTTGTCCGGATCCTGCTCCAGATCCAGCAGCTGGCTGTGGCGGTAATAGCGGCTCAGATCCAGCCCCACGCCCAGCGCGCACAGCCGAATGCGCGGATCGGCATCAATACGACCGGCCACCGCCATCAGGTGACTGTCGAGAATATCCTGCTCGTTGCTCTGGCGGGTGGCGGTATCCATGGGGCAGCCATCGGAGATCACCAACAGAATGCGCTCGTTCACCTGCTCGGCGAGCAGCCGCTGCTCTGCCCACAGCAAGGCCTCGCCGTCCAGCCCTTCACGAAACATATCGCCCTTGAGCATGGCGGCCAGGCTGGCTCTGGCCCGACGCCAGGAAGTATCGGCATTTTTATAAATCAAATGGCAACGTTCGTTAAGACGACCCGGATTGGCTGGCCGGCCCCGGCGCTGCCAGTCTTTAAGGGGCTTGCCGCCATTCCAGTGACCGGTGGTAAAGCCCAGCACTTCAGTGCGGGCACCGGTGCGTTCCAGCCCCCGCACCAGCAAATCGGTCAGCATGGCGATATGCTCCATGTGGTTACGCATGGAGCCGGAGTTATCCACCAGAATGGTGACGGCGGCATTGGCCCGCCATTCATTCCGGGGTTGTTTAAAGACGCGGCGGTCAGCGTGGCTGGTGACCAGGGTAGCCAGCCGGCGGCCGTCGAGCAGGCCTTCTTCTTCGCCAAAGCGCCAGCCATCATTCTCGGGCCGGGCCAGCAGCCGGCGCAGTTTTTTGGTCAGGCCATTAACATTAAGCCCCTGCTCGCGAATGCGCTTATCCAGCTGGTGGCGAAGTGTGGTCAGCAGCTCGGGCCGTACCTTCTTGTCTGCTCGCCATTCCTTGTCGTACTGGCTGGTAAAAATGCGATAACCGGCCTCAGCGTCACTATTCCGGGGGGAGCCCGCGCCGGCAACACTGACTCCTTCTTCACCGTCGCCATCAATATCCAGCAGCAGACCAAAGCGCTGGCTGATTTCCTCCAGCACCTCCTGGCTTTGATCATCGTCGGCCAGTTGTTGCTGCAGATCGTCAATCAGGCCGTTTACGCTCAGCGCAATGGCCCGGGCCTGCTCGCCAAAAGCGGCCTGATCATCGCGATGGCGGCGCATGCGACCAAAAGGCTGACCGATTTCCCGCAGCAAAAACATGCGGGTCGACTCAATCAGCATCTCGGTGCCTTCATCAATGGGGCCACCGCCCAGCTGCACCCAGCTCATCATCGACAGGGTAAACAACAGCAGTCCCAGATGGCTTTCGGTCTGGCCCGAGGCCAGAAAGCGGTTGCTCCAGACACTGAAACGGTAATGCAGATTACGGCGGCTGCCGGGGTGATGGGCGGGCACCAGAGACTCGACCCTGAGCTGCTCCAGCAGCTCAAACACCAGCCGGGCCACCGGAGACTCAGGCAGCAGGCTTTGGTGCAGCCCGGTGTCATGATGGCGCAGGCGCAGAGCAATGGCATCAGCCACGCCCCGGCATGAGCCCCAGTCATCCTGTTGTGCATCCAGTTGCAGGTGCGGAGCGCGTAACGGACAGGCCTTGCCCTGCCATTCCAGCCGGTGCCCGCGGTAGCGGACTGCCGTTTGCGCCGACTGAGCCCGTATCAGTGCTGCGCACAGCTCTTCCAGCCGTTGCTGGCGGCGGGCAGCTGCCGCCGGATCCTGAGTGTGAGTAGAATCAGCCATGGTTCAGACTGCCGTCAGTTGCAGGGCTTGTGGCTCGGCCAGCTCCTGATCGAAGCAGCGCTGATAATATTCAGCCACCAGCGGCCGTTCGGCGTCATCGCATTTATTCAGAAACGACAGCCGGAATGCCAGCGCCGGATCGTGAAAGATCTCGGTGTTTTCGGCCCAGGCGATCAGGGTGCGCGGTGACATCAGGGTAGACAGATCGCCGGCGGCAAAACCGGCCCGGGTCAGCTCCGCCACCGCCACCATTTGGCTGATCAGCTCATGGCCGCGGGCATCGTTATAGCGGGGCACCTTGCCCTGAATAATGCTGATTTCATCTTCCCGGGGCAGATAGTCCAGTTTGGCTACAATATTCCAGCGGTCCATCTGGGCCTGGTTAATCTGCTGAGTGCCGTGATACAGACCGGTCACATTACCCAGACCCACCGTGTTGGCGGTGGCGAACAGCCGAAAATGGGGGTTGGGGCTGATCACCTGATTCTGATCGAGCAGGGTAAATTTGCCGTCCTGCTCCAGAATGCGCTGGATCACGAACATCACATCCGGGCGGCCGGCATCGAATTCATCAAAAATCAGCGCCACCGGCCGGCGCAGTGCCCAGGGCACTATGCCTTCCTGAAAACGGGTGATCTGCTTGCCTTCTTCCAGCACGATTGTGTCTTTGCCCACCAGATCCAGGCGGCTGATATGGCCGTCCAGGTTGACTCGTACACAGGGCCAGTTAAGGCGGGCGGCCACCTGCTCAATGTGGGTCGACTTGCCGGTGCCGTGCAGGCCCTGCAGCAGTACCCGGCGGTTACGGGTAAAGCCGGCCAGAATGGCCAGAGTCACATCCGGATTAAAACAATAAGTAGGATCAATCTCGGGCACATGTTCGTCTCTGTGCTTAAATACCGGCACCTGCATATCTATATCGAGATTGAACAGCTCGCGCACCGGACGCAGCTGGCTGGGATGGTCGTGAAGAAGATCGGTCATGGCTCTGGCCCCGGCTGAAGATAACAAAGTGTTAACACACTCTAACCTTCATCATCAGCCTGAACAGGGCCAGTTGCGGTCTTGCCATGCAGCCAGTGCGCGTGCTGCACCGGGCGCAAGGTGAGGGTGAGAGATCAGTCGCCCGCTTTGGGCTGCCCCGGTGGATGAATATGGCACTCCTTGAAGATACGGGCGGTACAGGTGCGGCACACCTCGGCATTGAGCTGATCATAAATGCGGTGAATGGCCTGGCCCTTGTTAATAAACACATGGTCCCGGCGAATTTCATCGAGCCGGTTATTGCGCAGCAGAAACCGAATGACGCCTTCGCGCAGGTTGCACAGATACAGATCGCCCCCCATGGCGCGGCGGCGTTCGGCTTCCTGCACCAGCATGTCGACCCCCACCATATCGATAAAGTTAATGCCGTTACCCACAATCAGCAGGCGAGGCTCACGAATGGCCTGCAGATCTTCCTGCACATGGTTCACCGCGCCAAAGAACAGCGAGCCTTCAATGCGAATAATGCGCAGCTGGGGGCAATAGGGCAGACGCCGGCGTTCCGCGTTAACAAACAGCGGATGCTTGCTGTCGGGGTCCGGCAGAATGGACACCACCCGCGGCGTGGACGTGCGCTTTAAGTAAAACACCAGCGACAGTATTACCCCGGTATAAATGGCGAATTCCAGCTCAACCAGCAGGGTGGCGGCAAAAGTGGCGGCCAGCACCGCTGTCTCGGAGCGCGAGCCCAGTACAATCAGCCGAATATGACGAAAGTCGATCAGGTTCCAGGCCACCACCAGCAGCAAGCCGGCCATGGCCGGCAGCGGCAGCCAGGTGGTAATGCCGGGAAACAACAGCACAATCAGCAGTAAAAAAACCGAGGCAAAAATGGCCGCCATGGGCGTGCGGGCACCGGAGGTGTAGTTGATGCCGGAGCGGCTGAAAGAGCCCGACGAGGCATAACAGGAAAAAAAGGCACCCACTATGTTGGATAAGCCCTGACCCACAAATTCCTGATTATCGTCCAGCCGCTGATGCGAGCGGCTGGCAATGGCGCGGGAAATGGCGGCGGCTTCCACCAGCCCCAGCAAACTAATGGCCAGCGCCCCCGGTGCCAGCGCGCTGATGCTGGACAGGCTGAAGTCGGGCAGGCTCAGGGGTGGCAGCCCGGAAGGAATGGCTCCCACCAGGGCAATGTGTTCATGCCCCGGATCTATCAATACCGCCAGGCCACTGGCCAGTGCCAGGGCCAGCAGCATATTGGGCCAGCGCGGCCGCCAGCGTTTTATCAGCACACAGGCCAGCACGGTAAACAGCGCCACCGACAGGGTGTAATAGTCTACTTCCTGCACGTGCTGCAGCAGCTGCCACCAGGTGCCGGTGACATTACCGCTGTTTTCTATGCTGATACCCAGCAGCGCCGGCAGTTGACTGGAGGCGATCACCACGGCAGCACCGGCGGTAAAGCCAATGACCACCGACTGGGACACAAAATTCACCAGCACCCCAAGGCGGGCCAGGGCCAGCACCAGCTGAAAGACCCCTTTCATCAGCGTCAGCGTTAACGCCAGCGCAATAAAGGTGGCGGTGCCCGGCTCCGCCAACGGACTGACCGAAGTAAATACCACTACCGACATGGCCGCAGTGGGGCCCGAGATCAAATGCCAGGACGAGCCGAACAGGGCGGCGATCACGGCGGGAATAATGGCAGCATACAGGCCGTATTCCGGCGGCAGACCGGCAATCAGGGCATAGGCGACGCCCTGAGGCAGCACCACTATCGCATTGGTCAGGCCCGACTGAGCATCGGCCCGCAGGCTGGCCCCATTGACCATGGGCCACCAGCCCAGAAAAGGCAGCAAACGCTGCACACGTGAAAAACTGCCGGCCTTTGGCTCGGGCATAAATATCCTCCCTGGTTCCATAGCGCACGAACAACTGGCCTTTGCAGGCCCGTTAACCTTTTATTAACGTCTGTCGCAGCACTTAGTATACCAGCCGATTTTATTACCGAGGGCGCGGTGAGCCCTGCACAAGGAGCCGTGTGATGACTTTTGTTTCCTTTGACCCCAGCTCTGGCCGTGTGCTGGCCCATCATGCCTGTTTAAGTGAGACTGAGCTGGAGCATCGCCTCAGCCGGGCATTCCAGACTACCCAGGCCTGGCAGCAGACGGTGCCTGCCGAGCGTTCAGCCTTATTGTTCAGGCTGGCATCCACACTATCGGAAAAACGTGAGTCACTGGCCCGCGAGCTGAGCCATGAAACCGGCACCCTGCTGGCCGATTGCTTGCGCGAGATAGAGCGCTGCGCCGAAGAATGCACTCACTTTGCCGCTCATGGCCAGGCCATGTTGCCGGCGGCACGCAGCCAGATAAGCCAGCTGCCCATCGGGCTGATGCTGGCGCTCACCGCCGGGCCGGCACCGCTGTGGCAATGCTTTCGGCTGCTGGCACCGGCGTTAATGGCCGGCAATGGCCTGCTGCTCAAGCCTGCCGGGCACTTATCCCGGCTTGTTACTCTGCTGGAACAACTGTTGTCTGATGCGGATTTGCCGCAAGGGCTGGTAACGCCCCTGCGTATCTCCAAAGAGCAGGTTGCTGCCCTGGTGGCAGACTCACGCATTGCCGGTCTGGCTTACAGCGGTGAGCACAAAGGCGGTGCGGCCATGGCGGCGCTGGCCGGGGCTCAGCTTAAGCCGGTCAGGCTGGATCTGGCGCGGGCCAATGTACAGCTGATCCTGGATGATGCCGAGCTGGAGCCGGCGGTGGAGTCGGTGCTCAACAGCTGTTTCCGTTATCGTACCAGCTGGCGTCAGAGTGAGGGAGGGGTGTTGATTACGCCGGCACTGGCCGATGCGTTTCTTGAGCAACTCGCCGCCAGGCTTGCTCAGCTGGAAACCGGGCAGCCCGGCAATCTTGCTGCCGATATCGGCCCTCTTGCCAAAAGCGGACAGCGGGAATGGCTGGAGCGTCAGCTGCGCGAGGCCGAGCGGCAAGGTGGCCGCATTCGTTGTGGCGGCGTGATGCCCGATGAGCCGGGTTGGTATTATCCGGCTACCTTGATCGAGGGCGACAAACCAGCCCAGACGCTGTTCCCGGCCTGGCCGGCAGGGCCATTCTGTGGTGTGTTGCGGGTGGCGGATGAGGCCGCCATGACAGCGCTCTGCCATGATCTGAATACCGATGGCGTGGCCTCGATCTGGACCAGGGATCGTGCCCGGGGAGAGCAGCTGGCGCGCACGCTGCCCTTTGATGTGTGCCGGGTTAATCCGGATCCATATCATGGCCGGCACTGGCCGCCTTATTCTGAGCCGGAGCAACGACCGGCGCTCAAGGAATTTTGTCGCACCAAAACCGTGCTGGTCTCGGCCTGAGCTCACTGGTTCTAATGCGGTTATAAAACTGGCCCTGTTTGTTGCAGCCGGGCCGGGCTACCATGCCCGGCCTGTTGCCAGCTCCGCTCGTATTTGTGTCGGTGCTGCTCAAGGAAGAAAGGTTTAAGCAACAGTGTATTCTGCCTGACCGGCAGAGTGATGTTGAGTCATCTACTTTTGAGCGAGCAGCAATGAGCCATTCCTATCCTACTCTGGCCCAGATGGGCATCACGTCTTTTGACAATATCAGCCGCTATCAGCTGCGCCGTGAAGGGCGTGCCGATGTGCTCAAAATTTATTATCACAGGCCCAAAGGCTCATTGTTGTCGCGCAGCAAGAAGTTTACCTTTGCCCGTCCGAAATCATTGGGGCCGATGGAGTTTCAGAAAACCGAGCAATGGCACCAGCTGGAAGACACCAGCCCGGTGTTGCGCCAGGCCCTGTGTGAACTGCATCAGTTGCTTGGGGTTGATAACCCCGTTGAAGATTCGGCTGATAACACCAAAGTGCAGTTATTGGCAGATCTGGAGCATATGGAGCGGGTCATGCAAAGCAAGCTGGATGAACTGCGCCGTCAGATAGAAGCACTGAAATAACAGGCAACAATGGACCCCCGCCTTAGCGGGGGGTGACAAATGAGCAATGCTCAGGCCTGAGCCTGCTGCTGGCGCAGCATGGACTCGGCCATTTTTTTGCCAAACAATTCCATGACCGCGGCTTCATCGTCGCCGGCTTCCTGCAATGCGGCCACCATGGCAGCCAGAGTGGGCTGGGTCTTTTCCACCAGCTGCTGCACATATTGCTCCGCGCTGACATGAGTCAGGGCTTCATATTGCTCAAACAGAGCAGCAAGTTCCGGGTTCAGTTCCAGAGTAAGAGGTTGTGCGGCCATGACGGCTCCTTGTCTTGTTACAGTATTGTTAGCCCCACTCTATGAAGAGCGCCAGGCCGGTATTAGCACCAGCTGCACCTTCCCGATAGGGCCAGCTGGTCTCAACACTTTTAATAACTGGCTCTATCGATGCCGTAAAAAAGCGCATAGCCTTTCGGTTAAATTTTTGTGATCAAGTTGTGTGGGGAAAGTTGTCATGACACAGAATTATTCCACTCTGGCGGCCATGGGCATTGAAGATCTGGAGCAAATCAGCCGTTTTCGTCTGTGCGACGGTGACGCCCATAAAGAGCTCAAAATCTGGTTTGAGCGTGCCCCCGATTCCTGCCTGCCCGACAGCCTCAAGTTTCGTTTTCCCAAGGTGATCAACCGGGAAGTAGCCGATACCCTGGACAATGCCATTGAAGAGCTGGAGCAGCTGCTGGGCAAGGAAAGTTCACGAGAGCGGCTGCTGCTGGAGCTGGGCCGCTTTGAGCAGGTGATGAACGATAAAATGAATGAATTGCGCCGGCGTATGAGCCGGCTGGTATGACGGAACAAAGCCAATAAAAAAGCCACCGCGAGCGGTGGCTTTTTACTTTCCATCACCAGGGCTTACATAAAAATAAATTTGGCGATGAAAATCACGCTCAGAACATAAACCCCCACGGACACCTTGGCGGCCTGACCGGTGGCCAATTTCAGCACTGCATAGGCCACAAAGCCCATGGCAATGCCGTTGGCAATGGAGAAGGTCAGCGGCATCATCAGGGCGGTCAGTGCGGCCGGAGCCAGCTCGGTGTAGTCGTTCCAGTCAATGTTGGCCAGGCTGCTCATCATCACAAAGGCCACATAAATCAGCGCACCGGCGGTAGCATAGGCGGGCACCATGCCGGCCAGCGGGGCGAGGAAGATAGACAGCAAAAACAGCGCCGCTATGGTCACGGCGGTCAGGCCGGTACGACCACCTGCAGCCACACCCGCTGAGCTTTCCACATAGCTGGTAACCGGCGGACAACCCACAAAGGTACCGATAACCGACGAAGCACTATCGGCCTTGAGTGACTTTTTCAGGCCTTCAATGGTGCCGTCAGGACGGCGCAGTTGTGCCCGCTCGGCCACGCCCATCAGGGTACCGGCGGTATCAAACATGTTCACAAACAAAAAGGCCAGAATCACGGTGATCATGCCGATATCCAGCGCCCCCATAATGTCCAGTTTGAACAGGGTAGGGGCCAGACTCGGCGGGGCGGCAAAAATACCGTTATATTCCACCAGTCCCATGCCCAGACCAATCAGGGTCGTACCCAGCACGCCGATCAATACGGCACCAAATACCCGCAGATGGGCCAGGGTGGCAATAATCAGAAAGCAGGCGGCGGCCAGCCAGGTATTGGGATTGGTAAAATCACCCAGAGTGACCAGGGTGGCTTCGCTGGGCACCACTATGCCTGCCGTTTTCAGGCCGATCAGGCCAAGGAATAAGCCCACACCGGCGGTCATGGCATAGCGCAGAGACTCAGGAATGGCGTCCAGAATCCACTCACGAATTTTCCAGAAACTCATGGCGGTAAAAATAATGCCGGACCAGAACACGGCACCCAGTGCCACTTCCCAGCTGTAACCCATTTCACCGACCACGGTAAAAGCAAAAAAGGCGTTCAGCCCCATGCCCGGGGCCAGGCCTACCGGCCAGTTGGCATAAAGTCCCATAAACAGGGTGGCCACGGCGGCACCGATGCAGGTGGCCACAAACACCGCACCCGCATCCATGCCCGATGCAGACATGATGTTGGGGTTGACGAAAATGATGTAGGCCATGGTAATAAAGGTGGTCAGACCAGCCACCAGCTCGGTTTTCACTGTGGTGCCGTGCGCGCTGAGTTTAAACAGTCTGTCCAGAAGTCCCGAAGATGCCGGGAGTGCTTGAGAGGTTGGCTCGTGCTTGGCGTGTTCCATACCGGAAGTCCTCATGGGTAATTTGCAGACTACCCATGCCATCGGTCATTCCTTGAGCCGGTGGCATGGGCAGGAGCCGTCTGCGACCCTTTAGCTTACTCAGCTACCGCGATAGGTAGAGTAGCTGTAGGGCGAGATCAGCAGGGGTACGTGATAATGCTCTTCGCCTTCGGCAATACCAAAGCGGATAACAACGTCATCCAGGAATGCCGGCTCAAGCAGTTCAATACCTTGTTTCTTGAAATAAGGAGAAGTGTGGAATACCAGCTGGTATTTGCCGGAAACGTAATCCGCACCTTCCAGGATGGGCGCATCGGTACGGCCGTCGTGGTTGGTGTAAACGGTGTTGATCAGCGTGGTTTGCTCGCCGTCTACCTTATACAGTTCAACCTTGATATCGGAGCCGGGCAGGCCCTTGGCAGTATCGAGTACGTGTGTAGTCAGTCTTCCCATTTTCAAGTTACCTTGCGCATTACTGCGTCTTCAAAGTCCAAGGTACTACCAACGATAAACGCCGGTAGAAGTATTTTTACATCAAGATAACCAGCGCGTCTACATTGTTTTAACATCAAGAGATGTTTTTGTGAGCGCTGAGTCACATTTTTCAATGTGAAAATCTTGATCCGTTACCGATTGTCTTTGCTTTATCGCCGCAAAGCAAGAATTGCCGAGCGCTTCCGATACAAAAACTAAACCAGTTATTTACATAAGTTGATTTTATTGTATACAATGGGAAGATTGTGACGACCGTCAAACTCTCACTGCCCGGCCTTTCATGCCCGGCATGTAACCCGTTGTTTTTTAGGAGTTTTCCGATGAGCCAAAATAAAGACTATCCGCGCGACCTCGTCGGGTATGGCGCCAACCCGCCTCACCCCAAATGGCCCGGTGATGCCCGTATTGCTATTAACTTTGTACTGAACTACGAAGAGGGTGGTGAGCGCAACGTGTTGCACGGCGACGGTGAGTCTGAAGCCTTCCTGTCTGAAATGCCGGCAGCGGTAGCTTTTCCTGATACTCGTCACATGAGCATGGAATCCATTTATGAATATGGCAGCCGTGCCGGCGTCTGGCGCCTGCTGCGTCTGTTCAAGCGCTACGACATTCCGCTCACCATCTTTGCCGTGGCCACTGCCATTGAGCGTTATCCTGAAATCGCCAAGGCGTTTATGGACGAAGGTCACGAGATCTGCTCGCACGCTTATAAGTGGATCACTTATCAGTTTATGAGCGAAGAAGAAGAGCGCGAGCACTACCACAAAGCGATGGAAATTTTTGAGCGCGTTTGTGGCCAGCGCCCCCAGGGCTGGTACACCGGCCGCGACAGCCCCAACACCCGCAAAATCGTAATGGAAGACGAAGGCATTCTGTATGATTCCGACTCCTACGGTGACGATCTGCCGTACTGGGTAGACAACAACGGCAAAGGCCACCTGGTGATTCCGTATGTGATGGACACCAACGACATGCGCTTTGGCCAGGGTTGCTACAACAACGGTGAAGAATTCTATCAGTATCTGAAAGATGCCTTTGACGTTCTCTATGAAGAAGGTGCCGAAGCGCCCAAGATGCTGTCTATTGGCATGCACTGCCGTCTGCTGGGCCGTCCGGGCCGTATGGCCGGCCTGCAGCGTTTCATCCAGTACGCCCGCAGCCACGACAAGGTGTGGTTTACCCGCCGCATCGACATTGCCAAGCACTGGCATGAGCACCACCCCTACAAAGGAAACAAGAAATGAGCCTGTTCAAGACCTGCAAGCCCGCTTCCATGGGCCGCGACGAATTCGTAAAAACTTTCGCCGACATCTACGAGCACTCTCCCTGGGTGGCAGAGCAAACTTATGATCAGGGCCTGACCGAGGCCGACAACGAGATTGAGCAACTGCATGCCCGCATGAGCAGCGTAATGAGCAACGCCAACAAACAGGCCCAGCTCGACCTGATTAATGCTCACCCGGATCTGGCCGGCAAGGCTGCCCAGCGCGGCGAGCTGACCGAAGCCTCCACCAACGAGCAGGCCGGTGCCGGCATCAGCGAGTGCACCGCCGAAGAGTTTGAGCGCTTCACCTTCCTCAACAATGCCTATAAGGAAAAATTCCAGTTTCCTTTCATCATGGCGGTGAAGGGCTCCAACCGTCATCAGATCCTGGCGGCGTTTGAAGAGCGCATTCACAACGATTACGACACCGAGTTTGATCGCGCTGTTAAAGAAATCAACAAAATCGCCATGTTCCGTCTGAGCGATATGTAATACCGACCGGCGAGGCGTTCTGCCTCGCCTTTCATCTTCTTCTCTGCAGGAGGCAGCAATGATCAAAACTCTCAAGATTGAGCCGCTGACCAAGGAAGCGTTTGCTCCCTTTGGCGACGTGATCGAATCCGAAGGTCGTGACTACTTCATGATCAACAACGGCTCCACTCAGCGTTATCACAAACTGGGTGAAGTGCAGCTGGATGAACAGGGTCAGGGCATCATCAGCATTTTCCGTGCCGAAATCCTGGAATATCCGCTGCAGATTAAAATGCTGGAGCGCCATCCTTTCGGCTCCCAGTCTTTCATTCCGCTGTTCGGTCGCGAGTTTTTGCTGGTCGTTGCCCCTGTTGGCGACGGCAGCATGAACATTGACCCGTCCACTGTGCGTGCTTTCCGTGCCACTGGCCGTCAGGGTGTGAACTATCATCGCGGTGTATGGCACCATCCGATCATGGCGCTGCACAATAACGACGAGTTCCTGGTGGTGGATCGCAGCGGCCCGGGCAACAACTGTGACGAGTTCTTCTTTGACGAGTCGGTGCAGCTGACCGTTGAGCTCGACTGACAGCGTCCCTGACGCCGTTCATGCCATCAAACCCCGTATCGTGAACACGATACGGGGTTTTGTTATTCAAGCGGGATGAAAAGAGGTTGTTGAGCCGTTGTTTGCCATGTGTTATTTCTATATAAAGAAATATCATATGGAGATACTGCATGGATGCCGTCACAATTGGCTGGCGCGACCGCCTGCTGATGAACCTGCCGCTGAAGCACAAGCTGATGCTGACCTGCTACCTGGCCGGCGTGTTATTGCTGGCGCCTTCCCTTTATGTGCTCTGGCTGACCTGGCGCCAGCCCGCCGCGTTACCCCTGAGGCTGCCCGATCCGGCATGGCTGCTTGCCGCCAGTGCTGGCGGCCTGGTGTTGCTGTGGCTGGTGGCCCGCGCCGTGAGTGCCAACCTGCTGCCACTGCTGGCGCACATTGAAGGGGTGATGAGTTCCGTGGCGTCGGGCGGCCTGGAGCGCCGGGTCGGGTTTTCCGGAGAAGACGAGTTCGGGGTGATCGGCTCGGCCATTGATGCCACCCTGGATCATCTCTCGGGCACCCTGACGCTGGTGGAGCAGGCGGTGGGCGGTCTGCATGGCGCCGTGGGGGCCATTGGCGAAACGGTGGAACATACCGGCCAGGCGGTGGGGGAGCAGCATCGTCAAATTGCCGCCTGCCGCACGGCGGTGGCCGGGCAGCACCAGAGTCTGCAGCAGGTCGCGGTGCACTGCCGGCAGGCCAGTGAATGGACCGGCCAGAGCCATGCCGAAGCCGCGACCACCGGCCAGTACATGCAGGAAGCCATGGACGGCATCAGCCGGCTGGAGGCGGACAGCGCCACCACATTGCAGGAAGCGGCCCTGCTGGGCGATACCCTGACCCGGGTGGCCACGGTCGTAGACACCATTAAAAGCATTTCGGAGCAGACCAACCTGTTGGCGCTCAACGCCGCCATCGAGGCGGCCCGGGCCGGTGAACAGGGGCGGGGCTTTGCGGTGGTGGCCGACGAGGTGCGCACCCTGGCCCGGCGCACTCAGGATGCCACCCAGGACATTCAGCAGATGATTGATGCCCTGAGTGAGCGGGTCGAGCGCAGTGCCGGCCTGATGGCCGCTAATGCCCAGGTCAGCGGGGAGGCGGCAGAAAAGGTGCGTTCCGGGCTGGCGGCGCTGGAAGGTATTCAGCAGCGCTCGGCGGGGCTGAGCAAAATGAACGGCGACATTGCCGAGGCCATTTCGGCCCAGGAGGCGGCCATGAACGAGCTGGACGCCTATCTGGCGCGACTGTGGCAGCAGGCCGAAAGCTCCCAGCCCCTGCTCGACAACCTGGAGCGGGAAGGGCGGCAAATCCGCACCATTGCCGAGGGGCTGACCGGCAATATGGCGCGCATTCGCCGCCGTCAATCCTTGCCGGACTGAGCCTGCGGCCCGGAGTGGCCTTGCTCTTCCCGCTCCCGGCCGTTGAACTCGCGCATGAAAATGTCCCAGAACACCAGAAACAGCGCGGCCACCAGGGGGCCGATAACAAAGCCGTTCACGCCCATCAGGCTGATGCCCCCAAGAGTGGAGAACAGCACCAGATAATCGGGCAGCTTGGTATCCCGGCCCACCAGCAACGGGCGCAGCACATTGTCGGCCAGGCCAATCACCAGGCCACCAAAGGCCATCAGTATCACGGCTGATATCCAGGCCCCGGTAGCGAACAGGTAAATGGCCACCGGCAGCCATACCAGGGCCGCGCCAATGGCCGGGATCAGTGACAGAAACGCCATCACCACGCCCCACAGCAGTGGCCCGGGAATGCCCAGCACCCAGAAAATAAAGCCGCCCAGGGCACCCTGCACCATGGCCACCAGAATATTGCCCTTTACCGTGGCCCGGGTCACTTCCGAAAACTTGGCAAACAGCATGCGCTCGCGGTCATCTCCCAGTGGCAGTGCCCGCACCAGCAGCTCGGTGAGCTGGTGGCCATCGCGCAGCAGAAAGAACGCCAGATACAGCATCAAGGCCACGTCCACCACAAAGGTAAAGGTACTCTGGCCGGCGGTCAGGGCTTTTTCTGCCAGCAGCTTGCTGCCCGCCACCGCGGCCTGAGACAGATTCTCTCTGGCGCTGTCGAGATCCAACCCCAGTCTGGCCAGAAAATCGGGCAGCAACGGAAAGGCGGTGCGCACCTGCTCCAGCAAATTGCCCGGGCTCACTTCGCCTTTATCAATGCGCTGATACAGTGCCAGCCCTTCCTGCGCAAATGAGGCTGCAATAAACAGCATCGGCAGCACCACTATCACTACGCACAGGGTAAGAGTGAGCAGAGCGGCACGATTGGGCTTGTTGCCAATACGCGCCAGAATACGGTGTTGCAGCGGATAGAAAATCACCGTTATGGCACAGGCCCAGAAAATGGCGCCCCAAAAAGGCCGCAGTACCAGCCCGAACAGAATGCTGACTATCAGCAGAGTGAATAGAAAGGATCGGCGTTCAAGTTTTTCGCGCATGAAAAAGGGTTCCGTAAGAAGCGGAACCCCAGTGTAAAGAAGCCGGCGTAAAGAGGCCAGATAATGTGCAGGTTCAGCTGGTACGGTAACGACCTACCAGTTGCTGCAGGTGACCGGCCAGCTCGCCCAGCTGGCGGCTGGTCTGGCTGGCCGCCCTGGAGCCGGCATCAGTCTGCCCGGCAATGGCCACAATTTCGTGCACATTGGTGTTGATGCTTTCCGACACCTGAGTCTGCTCTTCTGCCGCGCTGGCGATCTGGGCATTCATCAGGTTAATGGTGTTTACTGCCGTGCCAATGTCGAGCAGGGCCTCGTCAATGCGGCGCGCTTCGGTGACGGTATGGCTGCTGCCGTCGCGAATGCTTTCAATGGCCTGTACCGCCTCCTTGGCCCCTTGCTGCAGCTGAGTGATCATGGTGTGTATTTCTTCTGTGCTGGTTTGGGTACGGCCGGCCAGGGTACGAACCTCGTCGGCCACCACCGCAAAACCACGGCCCTGTTCACCGGCCCGGGCCGCCTCAATGGCGGCATTCAGCGCCAGCAGGTTGGTTTGCTCTGCCACGCCGCGGATCACATCCAGTACGGTACCAATCTGCTCCGATTCCTGCCCCAGCCGCTGAATAATTTCCACGCCGGCGGCCACCTGATTTTCCAGTCCGTCAATCACCGAGATGGTTTCCTGCAGCTGTTGCTGAGCAGTGTGTACCAGGGTTTCGGCCTGCTCGGCAGCCTGGGCTGCATTGGCGGCGCTGCTGGCCACTTCCTGGGCGGTGGCCGACATCTGATTCATGGCGGTGGCCAGCTGGTCGCTTTCATGGTGCTGACGACTGATGCCGTCCTCGGTTTCTGCCATAAAGCGCTGCAGCTCACTGCTGGCCTGTTGCAGCGTGTCGGCAGAATGACGAGTATCCTGCACCAGGCTGCTGATCTGGCCGGCAAACTGGTTAAAGGAGCGGGCCAGCGTGCCCAGCTCATTTTGCTGGCTGTCATCCAGCCGGCGGGTCAGATCGCCTTCGCCCCGGGCGATGTCTTCCATGGTGTGCACTGCCTGACGAATAGGTGCATGAATGCCTCTGGCAATCACCAGGCCGGCAGCTGCAATCAGTGCCAGCAGCAGGGTTGCCGATAACGCCGAGTTGAGCAGCCCCTGACGCACAGAGGCAGACAGATCCTCTTCCAGCTTGGCGACGGTAGCCAGCAAATCATCAATATAAAAGCCGGTGCCAAGCAGCCAGTCGGTGCCCGGTACGGGCATGATATGAGCCAGTTTGGGCGAGCCTTCGCTGGCATCCAGCCTGGGCCAGCTGTATTCCACATAGCCGCCGCCCTGGCGGCCCAGCTCCATATATTCCTGTACCAGATGGCGGCCGTCGGGGCTGGTAGAGTTAAAGTAGTTATTACCTTCCCGGGCGGGGTTATCGGCGCTCATGACCTGTACGCCATCGTCATTGTATACAAAAAAATAGCCACCGCCGTTGTCAAAACGCAGGCCACGCAGCTGGGCCTTGGCCCCTTCTGTGTTGCCCCTGGCCAGCAGCGGCTGAATGCCGGTAATGGCCAGCTCCATATAGTTGGCGAGTTGCTGCTTGCGTGACTCAAACAGCGAGTTATGCAGGCTTTGTCCGCTCAGCTCCTTTAGCCTGATTGACTGAGCCACATTTACCCAGGTGCTGACCGCCGCCAGTAACAACAGGGGTAACAGAGCCAGCAACAGAATTTTCTGTCTGATGGAAAGTCGCTTCATCCTTGATCTCACCATGGTTTTGTTTACAACTTTGTATCATTTGAATGGCACAATGTCATGCATTCCAGTTGTAAAATTGTGTGCCTTTACCAACAGGTTAACGGCAGAAGTCGTCCGTACTTGAGCAGGCTTTGCTTTAAAGCCTGCCGGTGGCTGGTTATCATGCTGTTATTGATCAACAAGCGGATATGCCATGGATTTCACCATTCTTGCCGGCCCCATAGTGCGCCGGGCCGACGCCGACCGGCTGGTTTTCTGGCTGGCCAGCCGCGAGTCACTGCGCTTTCGCCTGTGTCTTGAGGGCCGGGAGCCACTGTTGTTTGACGAGGGCCAGCAAGAGATAAGAGTGGGAGAGTCCTGTTATATTCAGCTGCTCGATCTGCCACTGAATGAGCCCTTGCCGCTCGACATGCTTGTTCACTACGATCTGCAGTGGCAAAGATCCGCTGAGCATAACTGGCATGGCACGGCAGAGTGGGGCAGTGAGCTGTGCTTTAATGATGAGTCTTTGCCATCGCTGGTGATACGCAGCCGGCTGGATGCCATGTTGCACGGCTCCTGCCGCAAACCCCATCATGCCGCTCCCGATGGCCTGGTGGCAGCGGAACGCTGGCTGAGTGAACGCCAGCAGCAACCCATGCAGCGGCCGGCATTACTGATGATGAGCGGCGATCAAATTTATGCCGATGATGTGGCCGGCCCCATGCTTACCGCCATTCATCAGCTGATAAAGGAGCTGGGGCTGTATGACGAGACGCTGGAAGGGGCGACCGTGGCCAACAGTCAGGAGCTGTTTGCCGATCCGCTCAGTTATTATCGCCGCCATCAGCTGCTGCCCGACACTCATGCCAACCTGCCGCTGCAAAAGCGCTTTTTTGAAGGCGCGCGCAAGCCCATTTTTACTACCAGCAGTGCCGCCAACCACTTAATAACCCTGTCGGAAGTACTGGCCATGTATCTGCTGGTGTGGTCACCGGTGCCCTGGCGGCTGCTGCCCGACACCCGGCCGGCGCTGGATGAAGCATTTGTAGAACGCTATGAGCGGGAGCGGGGCCGGCTGCTTGGTTTTGTGGAAGGCTTGCCGGCAGTGCGGCGCTTGCTGGCCCATGTGCCCACCCTGATGATCTTTGACGATCACGACGTGACCGACGACTGGAACCTCACCGCCGGCTGGGAGCAGACCGCCTACGGCCATCCGTTCTCCAAACGGATCATCGGCAATGCCCTTGCCGGCTACCTGATCTGCCAGGGCTGGGGTAATGATCCCGATGCCTTTGCCGGTGATCCCTTAACCCGGCTACATGCCTGGAGCCAGCAGCCCGACTGTGAACGCCAGGATCAACTGATCAACTGCCTGCTCAAGTTCGACGGCTGGCAATATCACCTCGACACTCAACCCCGGCTGCTGGTGCTTGACACCCGCACCCGGCGCTGGCGTTCCGAGTCCAACCTTAACCGGCCTTCCGGCCTGATGGACTGGGAAGCGCTTACCGAGCTGCAGGGTGAAATGCTTAATCGCGAGTCGGTAGTGGTGATCTCGCCCACGCCCGTGTTCGGGGTAAAACTGATAGAAGCAATTCAGAAGGTGTTTACCTGGCTGGGCAAGCCGCTGCTGGTGGATGCGGAAAACTGGATGGCCCACAAGGGCACCGCCAATGTGATCGTCAATATTTTCCGCCATGCCCGCACGCCGGCCAACTATGTGATCCTCTCGGGTGATGTGCACTATTCCTTTATGTATGACATTCGTGTGCGTCAGCGCGGCGGCGAGCCTCATATCTGGCAGATCACCAGCAGCGGTATCAAGAATGAATTTCCGCGCCGGCTGCTGGATGTGCTGGACCGGCTTAATCGCTGGCTCTATGCGCCGCGCTCGCCGCTGAACTGGTTTACCCGCCGGCGCAAGCTGCGCATCAGTCCCCATTCACCCGTGGGAGCGTCAAAGGGAGAGCGGCTGCTGAACCGCGCCGGCATTGGCTATGTACGTTTTAATGAGCAGGGTGAGCCGGTGTGCGTGCAGCAAATCACCGCCGAAGGCGTGGTGGACTTTATTGAGCCTGACATGAAAACCAGCCCGGTGGAATTGCAGCAGCAAGGCCGGCAGGCAGAGTAAGGCTCAGGCTGGTAGAATGGCTTCATAACAACATAACCATGAAGCAAGCATGAGCAACCTTACCGGAACCCTGATCAAAATGCCGGCGCAGCGTGAGGCCCCCGTGGCCTATGAGCTGGCGCTGGGCGAGCAGCGCACCAGCCTGAATGCCTTTCTGGGCAAGCCCCTTCGGCTGACCTTCAGCGGCAATATCTTTTGCAACGCCTGTGGCCGCAAAACCAAAAAAAGCTACTCTCAGGGGCACTGTTTTCCCTGCATGAAAAAGCTGGCCCGCTGCGACATGTGTGTGATGAAGCCGGAAACCTGCCACTACTTTGAAGGCACCTGCCGCGAGCCCGAATGGGGCGACAGCCATTGCATGGTGGAGCACATTGTCTATCTGGCCAATACCTCCGGCCTTAAGGTGGGCATTACCCGCCACACTCAGGTGCCCACCCGCTGGATTGATCAGGGGGCCACTCAGGCGCTGCCCTTACTGAAAGTGGCCACCCGTCAGCTGTCCGGCTTTGTGGAGGTGGCGCTGGCCGACATGGTGGCCGACAAAACCAACTGGCGCGCCATGCTCAAGGGCGGCGAAGCACCGTTGGATCTGAAAGCCGAAGCTAAACGTCTGCTGCCGGAAATTAAGGAAAAACTCGCCGAACTCACGCTCAAATACGGCGAAAATGCCATTACCGTGCTGGATGAGCCCGTGGTGGAGCTGAGCTATCCGGTGCTGGAATACCCCACCAAAATCACCAGCCATAACTTTGATAAAAACCCCGAAGTGGCCGGCACCCTGCTGGGCATCAAGGGTCAGTATCTGATACTCGACACCGGCGTGATTAACCTGCGCAAGTTTACCGGTTATGAAGTGACGCTGGGCTGAAGGCTTGTTATTAACGGTAAGGAGCGGCAGTGATGACGCAATTCAGTGATTTTAACTTTGATGAGATTCAGGGGGTTATCTTTGACCTTGATGGCACCCTGGCTCATTCCAACCCCGACTTTCCCGGCCTGCGCCGCGAGCTGGGCATGGACCCGGGAGAAGACGTGCTGGCCCATGTAGACAGCCTGAGCAGCGCCGCCGAGCGGGAGCGCGCCCTGGCCATTATTCACGAGTATGAATGCCGGGCATCCCACAGCTCCAGCTGGGTGGACGGTGCCAAAGAGCTGATTGCCTTTCTGCGGGGCCGCGCTTTGCCCCTGGCCATTTTAACCCGCAATATTCCCGAAGCGGCCCAGCTCACCATCAACAAACTGGGCATCGACATCGATCTGGTGCTCACCCGCCATGATGCCCAGCCCAAACCGCATCCTGAGGGTATTCACCTTATCTGCCGGCAATGGCAGCTGGCCCCCGCCAATATTCTGTATGTGGGTGACTATCTGTTTGACCTGCAAACCGCACAAAATGCCGGCAGCCGCTGTGCGCTCTACTTTCCCGACACCATTCCTGACTATGCCCATCAGGCAGATCTGCTGGTGCCCTGCTACCACGGCTTTATTGAGGCCTGGCAGCAGAGTGATGCACGCGTACGATAGTCACTCACATCAGGCGTTCAGGCATCGTCGGCCAGCAGGTGTTCATTACGGCCCTTGATGCGGGTAATGATCAGGGCAGTGATCACCAGGGTGAGCACAATGCCGGTGACGGTAGACAGCGTCATCGGCAGACCCGCGCCCAGGGTGGCTGAGTTCAGCAGAAAGCTGATGACGACTGTGGTCATGAACATGGCCGGCACGGTAGCAATCCAGTGCAGCTTGTTGTGGCGCAGCAGATAGGCCGAGGCAGTCCACAGCATCATGACGGCGGTAGCCTGGTTGGCAACGCCGAAGTAACGCCAGATAATGCCGAAGTCCACCTGTGTCAGTACTGCGCCGGTCGCAAACAGCGGCAAGGCCAGCAGCAGCCGTTTGGGCAGGCGATGTTGCGGCATGTTGAAATACTCCGCCAGGATCAGCCGGGCAGAGCGAAAGGCAGTGTCGCCGGAGGTAATGGGCAGCACAATCACGCCCAGCACCGCCATAAAGCCGCCTACGGCACCCAGCAGGCCGGTAGAGGCCTCATATACCAGGTTGGCCGGGTTGCCACCCATACCGGTGTTTAGACCTTCCACGCCACCGAAGAAGGACAGGGCAATGGCACACCAGATCAGCGCGATAATGCCTTCACCTATCATGGCACCATAAAACACAAAGCGGCCATTGCTTTCGTTTTCCACGCAGCGGGCCATCAGCGGCGACTGAGTGGCATGAAAACCGGATACGGCACCACAGGCAATGGTAATAAACAGCGCCGGCCACAGCGGCATGTCGTTGGGGTTCAGGTTCTGAAAGAAATCCCCCATTTCAAAGCCCGGCAGCATGGTGTGCTCGCTGGAAAACGCCAGCGCCACGGTGAGGCCCACCGACATGAAGATCAGCAGGGCACCGAAGAAGGGATACAGACGACCGATAATCTTGTCGACCGGCACTATGGTGGCCAGCAGGTAATACACGAAGATCACGCCCACAAACACCGACACGCTCACGCCGGTGATCTTGGCCAGCAGGCCGGCGGGGGCGGAGATGAATACCACGCCCACCAGCAGCAGCAGCACAATGGCGAACACGTTCATAAAGTTTTTTGCGCTGCGGCCCAGATACTTGCCCGCCAGGTTGGGCACCGACTGACCGCCATTGCGCACTGACAACATGCCGGAGAAATAGTCGTGCACACCGCCGGCCAGAATGCAGCCCAGCACAATCCACAGCATGGCGGCGGGGCCGTACAGCGCGCCCAGAATGGGGCCGAAGATGGGGCCGACACCGGCAATATTAAGCAGCTGAATGAGGTAGACCTTGCCCTTGGACATGGGCACATAGTCAACGCCGTCGCCCTGTGCGAAGGCGGGAGTCTGGCGTTGTGTCTTGATACCAAACACCTTTTCCACCAGGGTTCCGTAAATAAAGTAACCGCCGAGCAGCAGCCCGACGCAAAGCAAAAACCAGGTCATAACATCACCCTCTTGTATAGATAGCCGCCAGTGTAGGCAGTAATAAAGACGGGAAAAGAGAGACTTGAGTTAGCGGTCGAAAACGCGGGGTCAGCGGTCGATAGCGGGAGTGAACGATCATTCACTCCCGGCTGCGGAGTCAGTGAAAACCGAACAGTTGCTTCAGGGGTTTGAGATAGCGGCGCGACACCGGCACGCTGGCACCAGCCCGGGTGGTGAGCTCGGCACCGGCCTCCAGTATTTCAATTTCAGCAATGGCATCAGGTGCCACCAGATATTGCCGGTGACAGCGCACCAGGGGCGTTTTTTCCTCTATTACCTTGAGGGTCATGTGAGTGTGTACCTGCTCGTTGGGCGTGGCTACATGCACACCGGAGAGATCACTGAACACATATTCTACCTCCGCCACCGGCACCACTTTCAGCTTCTGACCGCTGTAGCAGGGCAAATGCTCCAGCTGGCTGGGGGCCAGCGATGCTATTGCCTGAGGGCGCAGATCCCGGCGCACTTTCTCCAGGGTCTGCTGCAGACGCCGTTCATCCACCGGCTTGAGCAGATAGTCAAAGGCATGGCGGTCAAAGGCCTGCACGGCAAACTCGTCAAAGGCGGTGACGAACACCACCCGGGGCATGGTGGCCGGATCCAGCATGGCAAGCAGTTCCATGCCGCTGATGCGGGGCATCTGAATATCCAGAAATACCAGATCGGGCCGCAGCCGGCTGATGGCCTGCATGGCTTCAATGGCGTTGCCGCACTGGCCCACTATCTCGATGTCGCCGGCGTCGGCCAGCTGGGCAGCCAGTTCGTCCCGGGCAAAGGGCTCATCGTCAATAATCAGGCAGGTGATCATGTTGCAGGCTCCGTAAGGGGCAGACGAATGTCAACTTGGGTTAGCTGACCGGGGTCACAGGTTACGCTCAGGCCGTAGCCGGGACCAAACAGGTTCTGAATGCGTTTATGTACCAGGTTCATGCCCAGGCCGTCCGAGTCTTTTTTGGGCTGATACAGGCCGGCGTTGTCTGTGACGGTCAGCAGCAGTTCTCCGTTATTCACGCTGGCGGTCACCTGAATATGACCCGTATCCAGCATGTGTGAAGTGCCGTGCTTGACCGCGTTTTCAATAATGGGCTGCAGGGTAAAGGCCGGCATTCGCACGCGATGCAGCGATTCGGGAATCTGGATATCCACGCGCAGCTTGTCAATAAAGCGGGCCTTCTCAATGGTCAGGTAAGCATGAATGTGCTCCAGTTCGTCGCCCAGGGTAACCAGGCCGGTAGTGCGCTTGAGGTTGATGCGCAGAAACTGACTGAGCTGCTGTAACAGCTGCCGCGCCTTGTTGGGATCTTGTCGGGTAATGGCACCTATGGTGCTCAGCGCATTAAACAGAAAATGCGGGTTGACCTGAGCCTGCAACAGCTTCAGCTCCGCCTGAGTCAGCAGATTTTGCTGCTGCACAAAGCGGCCAAACAGGATCTGGTTTGATAACAGCCGGGCAATGCCTTCCCCCAGGGTTCGGTTGATATTGAGGAACAGCTTGTTTTTGGGCTCGTACAGTTTGATGGTGCCCACCACCTCGTTATCACTTCTCAAAGGAATCACCAGGCTTGAGCCAAGGGTGCAGTGAGGCGACATGGAGCAGGCGTAGGGTGTTTCTACCCCGTCGGCAAACATCACTCTGTTATGGTGAATGGCATCCAGTGTCATCTGTGAGGAAATGGGGGCACCGGGCTGATGATGATCAGCGCCGATGCCAATAAAGGCCAGCAGCTTTTCCCGGTCGGTAATGGCCACGGCACCGACTTTGGTTTCTTCTATCAAAATGCGTGCTACCTGGGTACTGGTTTCCTGGTTAAAGCCCTTGCTGAGCAGGCCCACGCTGCGCTCGGCAATTTTCAGCGCCTTGGTCGAGAAGGCGGAAGACTGCTTGTCGTACATGGCCTTCTGATCCCGAATCATGCTCATAAACAGCGCCGCACCTACCGAGTTCACCAGCAGCATGGAGGGAGCGATTTGCAGCACCAGCGCCAGGGCATCGTCAAAGGGGCGGGCCAGCAGCAATATAATGGCCATCTGCATCAGCTCGGCAACGAGCGTGAGCAGAAATACCCACAGCGGATGGAACACCTGCTCGCTTCTGCCGGTGCGGCGCAAATACAGGCTGACCACCCCAGCCAGCAGCCCTTCCAGGGTGGTGGACACGGCGCAGGCCAGGTCGGTAAAGCCGCCCAGACTGTAGCGATGCAGCCCGCCGGTAAGCCCCACCAGCGCCCCGGTAACCGGGCCACCGAGCAAGCCACCCAGCACAGCGCCCATGGCCCGGGTGTTGGCAATGGCACCGTGAGTCTGCTCGCCAAAATAGGTGGCCATGATGCAAAAGCAGGAAAAAAACAGATAAATAAATACTTTATGGGGCAGCCGGGTGGCCGCTTCAGTAAAGAGCCTGAATAACGGTGTGCGACTGATCAGGTAAACAATCACCAGATACAGGGACATCTGCTGGATAAGCAGCAGGATCAGTGACATAGCGGCTCCCTGAACATAAAGGCTGCACTTATCATAGTCTGTGCCCGCCTAAGATTGAAAGTGGCCCGGCAGCCGTGATTGATGCGGTTTTTAGAACCATTTCCCCTTAAACAGCTCAAGCTTATAACGTAAAAACCTAGCTAAACACTCAAGTATTTGTCTGCTTCTGCCGATTCATTAGGGCGACCAAAACCTTCAATAAAAATCCAGCAAGGAAACTCCGTTGTTCAGAAAAGTGAATATTGGCACCCGTTTGTCTGTGGGTGTGGGTGGACTTATGGTGATCACAGTGCTCGCCATGTCTTTCTTCTATCTTGCCAACGCCAACCGTTTGATCGAACAGGCCGAAAAGCGTGAGCTGCAAAGCCTGTTTGATGCCGTTAGTGCCCAGATTGACACTCAGGCTCAGTTTGCCGAGGCCATGAGCGCCATGGTAGCGGCTCAGCCTGATGTGCAGCAACGCTTTGCCAGCGCCGATCGTGCCGGACTGGGTGAGCAGTTTCTGCCGGTGTTCCAGCGTTTGCAGCAGCACTATGGCGTGGCCCAGTTTCAGTTTCATACCGCTCCGGCCACGTCTTTTTTACGGCTGCACAAGCCGGAAAAATACGGTGACGATCTCTCCCGCCTGAGAGCCACCATAGTGGCCGTGAATCAGAGCCGGGCACCGGTGCGCGGGCTGGACGGCGGCGTGGCCGGCATTGGCATTCGCGGCCTGTCGCCCATCAGCCAATATGGCCGGCATCTGGGCTCGGTAGAGTTTGGTCTGAATCTGGCACAGGACTTTGCTGCTCACTTCAGTGACGAGTTTAATGCCGGTATTGCCATTCATGTGATTAACGGCAACCGGGCGGAGCAGCTGGCGTCCACTATTAACGGTGGCAGCCTGAACACACAGCAGCAACTGCTGGCCGCCTGGCAGGGTGACCCTGTGCAGGGCCGGACTGACCGGGGCGAGCTGCATTTTGCCACCCTGGCCCGCACCCTGAACGACTATGCCGGCAAGCCCATTGCCGTGGTGGAAATTGCCATGGATCGCAGCTTCTATGCCGATAACCTGGCCGCTACCCGGCTGTTTGTGGGCCTGTTAGCCGCGGGGGCCTTGCTGGTGTCTGTGCTGGTGGCACTGATGCTGGCCCGCAGCATAGTGCAACCGCTGCAGCAAACCGTGCTTAATTTGCAGGACATTGCCGATGGTGAAGGAGACCTGACCCGCCGGCTGGCCGAAACCGGCAACGACGAGCTGACCGAGCTGGCCAAAGCCTATAACCGCTTTGTGGTGAAGGTGCAGGAGCTGGTGCGGCGGGTATCGGACGCTACCGGCCAGATGGCCGCCGCCACTGAGGAGCTGTCTCAGGTGGCGCAGGAAACCCGGCAGGGCGTGGACAGTCAGCGTGACCAGACCACCCAGGTGGTGACCGCCATGCATCAGATGACCATGTCGATTCAGGAAATTGCCGGCAATACCGGCAGCGCGGCCGATACCGCCCGCCAGACCACAGCCACCACCGAAGACGGCCGCGAAGCAGTTACCCGCAATGTGCAGATCATGGACGAGCTGGCCGGTGAGGTAAACCAGGCCTCTGCCATGATCCAGGAGCTGGCCCGCCAGAACGGTGATATTGGCAAAATGCTGGAAGTGATCCACACCATTGCCGACCAGACCAACCTGCTGGCGCTGAACGCGGCCATAGAAGCGGCCCGGGCCGGTGATGCCGGCAAAGGCTTCTCGGTGGTGGCGGAAGAAGTGCGCAGTCTGGCTCAGCGCACTCAGCAAAGCACGGGTGAAATTGAGCAGCTGGTTACCAGCATTCAGCAAAGTACCCAGAATGTGGTGGCAGTGATGGAGCGCAATCAGCAAAAAACCGAAACCGCCGTGAGTGAAGCCAACACGGTTGCCAGCCGTCTGGGCAATATAAAAACTGCCGTGGACGCCATTCACGACATGAACACTCAGGTGGCTGCTGCAGTAGAAGAGCAGTCCGCCGTGGCGGAAGACGTGAACCGCAGCATGAGCCTGATTAACGACATTGCCGAGCAAAGCGGCCACTCTGTGGGCCAGACTGCTCAGGCCAGTGCAGAGCTGGCGCGACTGGCCACTCAGCTGCAGGAGCTGGTAGGACGCTTTCGCGTGTAAACGCTGAAGAAACTCAGGGCGGCATCAGCCGCCCTGTTTGTTTTCGTCACTGGCTTATTTTCCGAGACGCCAGCCCGCTCAGCGCTCCCTGCAACAGCGGCGTAATGGGCGCATTCAGTTTCAGGCTGAGCAGCTCATCGGCGCGGGTTTTGCCAAGGGTCAGCGCGGCGATGGGCTTGTTCCATTCCTGCGCCTTGCGGCAGAAGCGAAAGCCGGAATACACCATCAGCGACGAACCAATCACCAGCAGGCCGTCGGCCGCTTCAAGGGCGCTCAGCGAATCCTGTACTCGCTGCCTGGGCACATTGTCGCCAAAGAACACCACATCGGGTTTAAGAATGCCGCCGCACTGGTGGCACTCGGGCACACGAAAACGACTGAAATCCACCTCCAGATCCGCATCGCCGTCGGGCGCTGTGGCGGCCGTGTAATGAATAAAGTCCGGATTCAGCTCGGCACTGCGCTGGTGGGTTTCATTGCGGCTGCAGCGATAATGGCAGCTCATGCATACTACGCTGTCGGAGCGGCCGTGCAAATCCACGACTTTTTGGCTGCCGGCGCGCTGATGCAGTCCATCCACATTCTGAGTGACCAGCAGGCTGATATGCCCCAGCTGCTCCAGCTGTGCCAGCGCAGTGTGGGCCGGATTGGGCTGTGCATCCCGCATCACCGGCCAGCCCACGAGACTGCGGCCCCAATAGCGCCGGCGAGTATGCTCACACCCCATAAAATCCGGATGCTGCACCGGCTGCTGACGCTTCCACTGGCCCTGCTGATCCCGGTAATCGGGAATGCCCGAATCGGTGCTGATGCCGGCACCGGTCAGCACCAGCAGGCGAGGGTGTTGGTCAATAAACTCAAGCAGCGCGGCGGTGGTGTCAGTCATGGTGTTAGCTCCGGAGCAATGCAGTAAACAGTATTCAATATATTCACAGAGCCGGCCAGTGAAGAAGGAATTTCAAAAAAGAACAGCAGCGTCTAAAAATAAGTGATAACGACAATGGCGCTTTTCAGTGCCGGCCTGATTGCTTACTATCGTGACTAATGTCCATCTTTCTCCCACCATTTTAGAGAAAAGCATATGACTCAAGCGCATAACGCGCTTGCCATGCAGCAAGCTATTCAGGATCAAATTGCACGGCATGCCCTACTTGGCGATATTCTGGACAGTATTATTAAGATGGTGGCGCAGCAGTTACCCAGCGCGCGGATATCCTTGATGATGCTGGACTCAGAAGATGGCACCTTGAGCCTGACCGCCGGTCACGGGCTGTCTGACGGCTACTGTCGGGCACTTCAGCGCTTACCGGTAGGACCAGCCATTGGTGCCTGTGGCGTCAGTGCATACAACCGTGATGTGGTCATTACCGAAAATATTGAACAAGATCCCAACTGGGTACCCTTTCTGCAATATACCCGTGCTGAAGGCGTGGCATCATGCTGGTCTGCTCCTGTACTGACATCCAATCATGAGTTATTGGGTACGTTTGCCATCTATCATCATTATCCCAGATCGCCTTCACTTCAGGAACGCAGCCTGCTGATCCAGTCCGCCGGCCTGCTTGCACTGGCCATTGCCCGCCAGCGGGACAGACAGGCGCTGGCATGGAATGAACAACGCTTTCGCTCACTGTTTACTCACCACCCTGACGCGGTATTTGAACTGGATTTGCAAGGCTACCTGCTTGATGCCAATCGTGCCCTGACTCAAATAACCGGTTTCTCGCTGGAGCAGATAAAAGGACGGCATTATGAGCAGTTCATGGCAGAAGAAAATAAAGCGCGGGCCAGGGAAGCCTTTAAGCAGGTATGTGAGGGCCAGCCACAGCGTTATGAGCTGACAGCCTATAATGCCAATGGTGAGCGCTATTGGCTGGATGTGACTAATCTGCCGATTATGGTTGATGGCAGGGTAATGGGTATATATGGCATAGGGCGTGATATTACCCTGCAACAGGCGCAGGCAGCCGAGCTGCATTTACTCAAACGCGGCATTGAAGCTACCCCTAACGGGGTTGTGATGGCAGATGCCACCTTACCCGATATGCCACTGGTTTATGTAAATAAAGCCTTTTTAAATATTACCGGGTATTTACGTGAAGATGTGCTGGGGCGAAATTGTCGTTTTCTGCAGGGCAGCAATACAGACCCTCAGGCAGTGTCAGCTATTAAGGAGGCTATCTCTGCTTGTCGGGAGCATGAATGTACGCTGCTTAACTACCGCAAAGACGGCACGCCTTTCTGGAATCAGCTGATTATTGCACCAGTATTTAACTCGCTTGGACAATGTACTCATTATATTGGCATTCAGCAGGATATCACCAAACAGCGTGAAAATGAGGAAGCGCTGCGTTTTCAGCGCAGTCATGATGTGCTTACCGGGCTGCCCAACCGGGTTGCGTTCCATGAGCGGCTGACAGAATATTATCGGTTGTGCCGTCAACAATCACGAGAGCTGGCTGTGCTGGCACTCAATCTTGATGGTTTTAAAGTGATTAATGATGCTTTGGGTCATTATGCGGGAGATCAGTTACTTAAAAGTGTAGGGCAGCGGCTGGCCGGCTGGTTAAACTCGGGCGATATGGTTGCCCGTCTTGGCGGAGATGATTTCGGCATTCTGCTGCCGAACCGGGATGAGGCCGGTATTATCAAGGCCGCTGAAAGTTTGTTGTCATTGCTTGAGCAGCCATTTTTTATTAAAGATCAGCGTTTGTATCTGAGTGCCAGCATTGGCGTTGCCACCAGTGATGAAAAAACACACGACAGCAGCCTGTTAATTCAGCATGCCAGACTTGCCATGCGGGAAGCCAAGCGACAGGGCTATCATCACTGGCAATGGTATAGCGGCAGCATCACCTCTCATATTCATCATCATATCAACCTGAGGCGTGAAATTGAGGAAGCGCTGGAGCAGGGGCAATTTATTATGCACTATCAGCCGCTGGTAGATGCCCGCACCGGTGAAATACGCAGCCTTGAAGCATTAATACGTTGGCATCACCCTGAGCGAGGACTGATTTTCCCTGGTGACTTTATTCCTCTGGCAGAAGAAACCGGAAAAATTATCGGTATTGGCCACTGGGTTCTGCGCCAGGCCTGTAAAGATATTACCATTATCAATGCCTCGCGTAATACTCAGCCGCTTTCAGTGGCCGTCAATATTTCTCCGCTCAGCTTTCAGCGGGGAAACATATTCAGCGATATTAAACATATTTTACAGGAAACCTGTCTGGCACCACATCTTCTGGAACTGGAGCTGACGGAAGGAGTTCTGATGAGTGGTGCCGAAACGGCTATCGATAATCTCAGAGCTATTCGCGAGCTGGGAGTAAGGGTGGCGATTGATGATTTTGGCACTGGTTTCTCCAGTCTCAGCTACCTTCGTAAACTGCCCATTAACCAAGTAAAACTGGATCGCAGCTTTATCAGCGATATTACTGTTGATAAAGATAATGCCGCCATTGTGCAGGGGGTGATTACCATGGCGCACCATCTGGGGCTGGAAGTTGTAGCCGAAGGCGTTGAAACAAAAGAGCAGCAGCAAGACCTGATTATGCGCGGCTGTGATTTATTACAGGGGTTCCGTTTCTCCCGGCCTGTTCCCCTTGAGAATATTTTGCGGTTACCCTCCATGCTGCCAGAATAAAGCGGCACACAGGAAGCACAAAAAAAAGCCAGTGCATTGAATAGCCGGACTATGGCAGTTATCGTTTCTCTGTATTGGAAACCAAGAGCGACATTTAAAAGATAACGGCGGCACTGAGTACAAACGCCGTTTTTTTGAGCTATTAACTGAGCGCGTCAAAAAAGCAGTGGATGCAGGTGAGCTTACGTTGGAAGCCGCATCCGGTGGTATCTCTCTTAAATGCCTTGTTGAACTAAGCCGCTGCGCGGCAGAACAATGGCGCTGCACATCATACTGATCTCAGAGCCCTACCAGAGGGGTAGCGGACTGGAGATAGTATGATGAATAGCCAACAGCAACGCCACTTCGATGCGCTGTATCAG
>NZ_JAWJBK010000013.1:0-150808 GCF_032842915.1 Oceanimonas sp. CAM02 | reverse complement strand
CTGATACAGCGCATCGAAGTGGCGTTGCTGTTGGCTATTCATCATACTATCTCCAGTCCGCTACCCCTCTGGTAGGGCTCTGAGATCAGTATGATGTGCAGCGCCATTGTTCTGCCGCGCAGCGGCTTAGTTCAACAAGGCGTTCAAGAGGGACAGTCAACGCGTGGCGACTTTGGCTTAAATGGTGGCATCTGTATTTTCGGTGGTAAATTGAAGTTTGGTGGTAGCGCGTTGCTGCCCCTTAACGCGGTGTTAGCTGCTTATGGAGTATAAATGGCAGACATAGAACAACCTTTTAATTTTATTGAGCTTGTCAAAGCGGTTGGTCCATACGCTGTAGCGTTGGGGACAACTGCGTTCGGGTACGTTCAAACTAAACGTGTTGCTGAAATCACTAGAGAAAAAGATATTGAACTTACGCAACTTCAACAAAGTTCGATTCGAAAAGCTGAAAGGCTTAAAACTCAGCATTTAGCGTTAACCCAGTTGCAAAAAATACTCAGTCCAGTTTATGCAAAGGCTGAGGTGATATTACACAATTACAGTGGGCTAATTGCTGAGAAAACAGAAGCTAAAACATTAAAACGTGATTTCATCAGTTTAGTTGTAGATGACTATATTTCGTTCACCGTTGAAAGCAGGAAAATAGCCTTAGCTGAAGCTATAGCAATTTGTCAGACGCTTCAAGATCATAAAGCTTATGAATTGGTAGTTCAGTTTGAGTCTGCAGTTACAAAAGCATTAGGGTTGGTTAATGTGTCAGGGAACAGTTCTGGGCTAGAACATTTCAATGAAGTTAAAGCAGCGAGACGTGAATATAGTCTTTTGTACGTAGGTATTTTTTATAGAGTATCGAACGCCGAAGAACACAGCTAACAAAATTTTCAAGAGGGATTCGCAACGCGTGGCATTTTCGCTATGCGTTGATTTTAGTGATTTAGGTGGTGTGCGGAAGCATCGTATTGCATTGCTCACCCCTTAACATGGCGTTATGCAAGAGGAGAGTATGAAGAGTTTAATTAACTTAATTTTGGGTTTCTATCTTTTATCACTGTCGGGCCTGTCTTTGGCGCAAGAGCCCACCGTTATCTCTGATGACAATTATGTGATTACAATTTTCTCTGATGGCTCTGGCGCTTTAGGAAGAAGGTTCGATCCAACTTCTACAGTGAGCTGTACTTCTTTCTCATGTGAATATAAGCGAAAAAAAGCTAATGAGAATACAGTTTATGAGGACACTTGGGATTTTCGTATTAAAAACGACGAAATGACTGATGAGCAGATTATTACCACTAGTCGATATCCTCACAAAATTAGCAAAGAGTTTGGAGAAATGAAACTTAAGAGCAATATCTATCTCTGGCTAAATCTAAGCGATCCATCTCAGGAGATTTTATGTGTAGGCGGAAATGATTATCCAGGTATTGCAGCCATGATCAGAGTTGACGAAAACAAAGCGATAACGACCAATGAAAAAGGGTGTCTTGTATTGTCTCCAGCGCTTGACACCCAATTGAGGTCAGGTGTGAATTTAGTTATTCGAGGTTCTCACTGGCCATATAAGGGACCGGAAACTCAAAATATCGGTCTAGATGGGTACTCTAAAATAACTGAATTCTTAAGAAGTCGTCGTAAATAATGCATAACAAAGCTGAGCACAATGCCGCAACAAGTTGCGGCCGGACCTCCTTACGCTGCGCTCCAGTCGGCCCGTGTCAGCGGCGTTAATTTCTAAAGACAGGGAGCAGTCCATGCATCACGAAGATCTGAAACAAGTACGAGAAAACTGGTACTCGGCTTTTTTCGCAGGTGACGTTGAGCACCTTGCTCGGGTCCAGGCAGACGATTTTACGGTCACTACCGAGCGTGGTGTCCAATCCAAGAAATCCCAAATCGACGCGATCTCGTCAGCCAAGCGTAATGGAAGTTGGTTTCCCCAAGGCGGGCAAAAAAACGATACTGAGTTAACCATTCAAGATTTTGGTAGTAGCACCACAGTCACTGGTCAGGGGTACACCACTTCTGGTCAATCCCAAGGGCCGGTAGTCGCGTTCTCTGAAACCTGGGAGTGGGATGGTGCAGCTTGGCGGGTTGTCAGTCTGAGTTATAGCGCAGCCCGAAACTAAAATTAACAAGTCGCAGCAGTACGCGGCCGATGGCCGCCGGACGCCCTTTCCATGGCTCCTTCGTCGCCATTCCATGGCTCCTTCGTCGCCATTCCAAGGTCGCCGCTGTGCTCAGCGTTAAGTGTGCAAGGAAATCACGCTGTGGATATAACCAAAGATGAGCTTAAAAGCATTCTCGAACGTTGTACTGCTGCAACTGATGGCCCTTGGGTCTCGTTTGTTGAGGGGAGAGATCACTCATCTGGCTCAAATTTCATACAAACGGCCGACAATGATATTGAACTGGCTGGTGCTACTGTTGCAGATCAGGATTTTATTGCTGCAGCAAAACAAGATATTCCGCGTTTGGTAGCTATTATTGCAAAACAACATGGCTGGTCTCTGTAGTGTGCGCACTTAACAAACGCCAGCACAAACGCGCCCTACGGGCGCTCGACTCGCAACAAGTTGCTCGCGTGTGTGGCGGGCGTTATAAGTACAATTTGGCCTGTTCGATATTATTTGAATAATAAGTTTAAGGAAAGTTATGGGTGAGCTATCAAGAAAAATTGGTGAAAAAGGAGAAAAGCTTGTTTCTGAATTTCTAACTATTATAGGTTGGGATAATTTTCTAGACGATGAGTCAATAAGTTGTCATTTTCCAGAAAAACATAAAAGAGCAAGTGCAAAAAAGAATAGAACAAGTCATGGTATTGATGTATTCCATTCATTTAGATCTCAACTCCAAGATTACACACTCGAAAATATTGTACTATCGGTCAAATATACAAATGATCCTTACCCTGCCAATCCATCATCAAAATTTAAAGAGCATTTAAAAGACTTAGCCCAAACGGTAGAGTGCTTTATGAAGTCTGACTTGAGGTCGTCTAATAACGAAGACTATGAAATGTCAGGGATTAATAAAGCTAGTGATGTTGGAGTTCTCTTTTGGCTAAGTAACCATAAAGAGTCAGACCAAGATGTTATAAGTAAAATTGCAAATATAAATTTAGATAAAAGCCTTAACTTCTCAACAGTACATGTTGTTGATAATAGTCGTGCAGCATTCATTTACGATTCTGTGAATTATATTCGTAATAATTACAGAAACTATGAGTGTTACTTTCATTATGCATTTAGCTCCTCCAACTTTAAAGATCCTGATATTGATAAATACGGAAGCATCATGCCTGTTGAGTATTTAACTTCAAATTTATTACCATTCAGGATAATTGATAAGCAGACAAAAAAAGTATCATTTTGTTTGTCTAGTAGAGAAGATTTTTCCGAAGAAGCTATTAATCGACTCTTGTATTTGGCCAGTGACGTTTCACAAGATTTCACCGGTGACTTTATTTTCCTTTTTCCAGAATACGACCCCTTGAAACATGAGCCAATCTTAAAAAGAGCAAAACGTTTAAAAAAGGACACTAAAAGTTCGCTTAATGTAGTTGTAAAATCTTATAGCTCTGATTTTAGGAATTTAATAAATGAATAAAAAATACCTATTACCATTTGGGGATTCACTAAGAGAATTTTTAAATGATTCAGGCGTAGTTAAATCAGATCTTAGAGGATTGGTTCGTAGAAGAGGGATTTTTGTTGCTGTAGAAGAGAAAAGTTCATATATCCCTATCTTAGTGCGGACAGGAATAACCCCCTTAGAGTTAATTGAACTCAACGAAAACCTAAAGGTAAGAGAAGCTAACCCCAAAAGGCAGACACAATCAATTAAATGTGAAGCAGTAGATGTAAATTTAATTGATGCAATACCATTAGGTTACAATGTAAACCAAATTACTAAAAAAGAGTTTGCGAATTATAAGGTTTTGGGGAATCCAAGCTTTAAGACCATAGATAACGATCCTAACAATATTGAGTTAGATTTTAGTGTGGAACGATATGACTACACTCAAAGTTGGAATAAGAATACGACTCAGTTTAGTGGAAAAGTTAAACTAAAAAAAGATGGAGATGCTTTAGATATTAATATCAGTTTGTCTCATACGTCAGATGAAACAAAGGAGGTGGCTAATAAAATAACCGCTGATGTGATTGGGCTTCTAAAGAAATCGGGTCACGTTAAAAATGAAGAAAAAGTGAAAAAGATAAAGTTTTCTGATTTCACTAATGAAAAAAGAATTAAGTTCTTACAAGAGTTGAGTCAAAAGCAAACAAATAACGAGCTTTACTTCAAAGATACTAAGGATATTGGCTTTAGCCCTGACACATCCCTAGAACTCCCAGAAGAAATTTCTTGGATGCAAGAAAAAGTTAGTAACTTAGAAATTCAAGGTAAAGAGCTACATTCCACATTTTTCATTAAAAATCAAAGGTTACATAAAAACATTCAAATGCACAGGATAGAAGCTTCTTATACATTTGATTTTATTAATTATAGTGGAACGTGTGTTATATCTTTTGAATTTCCTGAGTTTGTCGCTAAACAAGATAAAGGTGCAGAACTCATAATTCGAGTAAATAGTGTAAGGTTTAAAGAGAACAAAATAGGGATAAGTCAAAGCAAAATGAAAGAAGTGCTTTTGAGTCAGTTAGAAAGTTCAAAGTTAGCTTTATACAAAAAGCACTCTGAGTAATGTACTTATAACAAACGCATCAAAAGTGACGTCAAACGCTTGGCTGGCGCTCATTCTTCGCTAATTATAGCCAAGCATTATCCGCATTTTATGCGGGCGTTAGCCGCAAAAGGCGATCCATCAATCGCCAATGCTAGATCGTACATCTGCAATAGTTATAAATAGTTTGTTTTCAGCATCTTGAAATGCAGTGAAACCATATTTTTCGTAGAAGTATTCGGCACCGTCTTTAGCGTCAACTATAACGAGAGGAAAGGCTACAGTTTCACTGGCCATTAGCAATTTTTTAATTGCATCAATAAGTAACCATTCACCATAGCCATTACCTTTGTATCGTTGGTCAACAGCAAGTCGGGCGATCAAGCCGCCAGAGCTGGCATTTTGATGTTTCTTCTGTAGTTTTGTTGGTAATGATGTTAAATCAATAGGTGTCATGGTTAGTGTGTAATAGCCAATAACATGTTCGGTACAGTTTGCATCTTCAAGCACAAAAGTACGGGTGTTGTCTTTCTTGGCCTGTTGACTTGCCATGATTTTCAAATAATTGTTTAGAGCATCAATACCACAATCAAAGCGATGACGGTCGTGTTTAACTTTGTCTAATTGTACCGTCTTCATTATTGCGTTTTGTCCTTGTAACGAGCAGCTGCCCGTTGCAGACGCGCATTAGGTTTTGCTGGTTCATCAAGAGCATCCATGAGCATCATGGCATCACGTTGACTGAGCTTAAGTGCTCGTTCACGTTCCATAATCTGTTTTGCTTTTTCAACAGCGGCACTAAGAACGAATGAGTTAATACTAGACATGCCGGCGATAGCAGTAGCTTGTGATAGTAATTCTTGAGTATCAATGTCTACACGGGCAGTGATACGTGGTAATGCAGCGGCCATACAAACCTCCATTGAGTGTCAAAGTGGCACATGAAGAGTATGGCATGGTTGTTTGAGATTGGCAATTGTTGTGTCATTTTGGCACGTGGCTAACAAGGCCACCAAGTTGACGCTAACGCGTCGGCTGATTGAAGCGTTAACCCTGTTCCAACAGGGTAGTTTCCGTATCAATGTATCATGTCCAGTTAGCTGTACAAGTCATAACCTGAAAGCTATACTTGTTCCATTAATTGTACATGTAGGGGTTCTTATGAGAATTGTATCCTTTACCGAGGCCAGAAATAGCCTTAAATCAGTGTTGGACGATGTGGTGAACGATGCCGACACCACCATCATCACTCGCCGGGATTCAGAAGATGCAGTGGTTATGTCTCTGGACTATTACAATAGCCTGATGGAAACCGTGCATTTACTCCGCTCTCCGCAAAATGCTGAACACTTGCATGGTTCCATCGCGCAGTATCGTGCTGGCAAAGCAAAAGCACGAGACCTGATTGATGAGTAGCAGTCAACGTTTGCTGTGTTGGACAGATAACGCTTGGGATGATTGGCAAACCCAAGACAAGAAAACACTCAAGCGCATCAACAAGCTGATTACTGATGTAAAGCGTTCACCCTTTGAGGGCATCGGTAAGCCAGAGCAGCTAAAAGAGAATTTAGCTGGCTTCTGGTCTCGCCGTATTGATGATACAAACAGGCTTGTTTACGCCGTAGATGATCAAGCCGTCACTGTCATTTCGTGTCGTTACCACTACTGAAATTTGCTTTACGAACAAGGAGTTAACTTAAGGGTTGCGAATACGGTGTTTGCGGAAAAATGTTCCGCGCTCTGCTTTTTCCGCCTGTTCAAGTGCAGATTTGGCCACGGCTGCAGGGGAGGCCAGGCCGAGTGCCTGCAAGGCGGTTTCTGCGTTTGCAGCCCGTGCTTCAAAGGCGTGCAACGCAGTCAGGGTGTTCTCATCCAGGTGACCCTTGTGCTCAAAGTATTTCAGTCGCGGGTAGCGTCCTGCCAGTGCCACGCCCCAGTTCAGGGCGGGGTTCCACCATGAGTTGATTTCACGCCCTTGGCCGGTCTGGTGTTGCGCTATCACGTCATCCAGTGCGCCGTTCAGCAGCTTCAGGTCAAAATCGGTGCCGGGTGCAGGGCCATCGCCATAGGCATTTACGCCGGTGTTTGACGGGCCGGTGCGGGTGTCGCGATAGCGGGCGAGGGTCATCATGTCGCTTGCCAGCACGGGTTCGTTCACCGGCAGGCGAACGGCATCAGGGTCGCCCATCAGCTGGCCCCAGGACATACGAATAAAGGTGTGCTGATCTTCCATGCCGGGGTGCGTGCATCTCAGGCCAATGGCATAGGCTTCCAGATCTTCCTGCATAAACTGAAACCCGGTGTAGCGCGCCCAGCGCACCACAAGAAACTCATGGGGGGCGGCACCGGGTAGATGAAAATTCACCTCCTGCAGGTAGTCCAGCACTATTTGTACCTGCTCGTCCGACAGCTCCATATCTTCATGCAGCGGATACATACCTTCAAAGGTGTTGCGCACCGGTCTTTGCCGCGCGGCCATGCAGGCATCCAGCTCGGCTTGCGTGCGCGGGCGTGTTTTTTTCAGGGTCATAAAACTCTTTCCTTTATTCGCGAACGGTCAGATCAGCTGGTTGCGGTCGAAGAAGTCGGTGTCTTCAAAGAAACCGCCGCGGCCTTCAATGATAATGTCGTAGCGGTTAACTACCTCAATGCGTTCCAGCCACTTCAGGCTGCGAAATCCGGTTGAGGTTTCCAGTCGCAGCCGCACCGGCGCACCGTTTTTGGCCGGGATCTCGCCTTCGTCGTTCAGCTCAAAGGCAATCATTGTCTGGGGCATGCGCGCTTCCACCATGGGGGTGGACTCGTAGTAGGTTCCCCCCTCATACAGGGCATCATCGCGGCCCATGTTCTGAAAGCTGGTGTACACCACATCGGTGGCACCGGGCAGGGGCCTAACCAGATCCAGCAGGTCTGCCACGGCAACGCCACGCCAGCGCCCGATGGAGCTGAAACCCTGCACACAGTGGTGCAGTGTGGTTTGTGAGTGGCCTGCGGCCAGCTCGTGCAGCTCTGCAATGGTCAGGGTCATGGGGCGTTCAACGTAACCGCCAATCTCAAGCACATAGTCGTCTTCATAGCCGTTGGCCATCAGCGCCAGGTACTCGGGAGTTTCGGGTGGCCGTCCGCTGCCACGAAAGTTTTGTGTGGCGTTCTTCAGCCCCACGTCTTTACCTGTGATATTGGAGCGGTCGTAGTGCATGCGCGCGGGCAGTTTATACAGCAGGTTGGACCATGGCCGCACAATCCGGTTATGCAATCTCTCAACGGCACGGCCGTCCGCCAGGGTCCAGCGGGTGGCCACCACATGCAGCGCAATAACGAAGGCGAGGCCGAGGGTGAAAATAGCGCCGCCTAAAATCGGGTTGTTGGAGTGGCCCAGCACCATTTTTGAAGTTTCGTGCAGGTAGCCGTGAAGAAACACCAGCGGCAGGTGCACGGCAAAGAAGGCGACATAGCCAACCAGACACAAAAAATGCGTGCTGCGGATCACCTGGCGGCCGCCGAGCAGGCGGGTAATGCGTGAAAAATGGTTGGCAATGGCCGGAGACTGAAAGGCACCGGTCAGAATAACCAGAGGCGTGAGTATCAGCACCACAAAACCGTAAGAGAGTTGCTGGAGGGCATTAAACACCATGCCATCAGCGGGGTGGGGCATGGTAAAGGCAAGATAGGCCAGCATATCGTGGCCCGCCTGCGTAAAGGTGTCCCAGCTGGTGGGCACATAGCGCCGCCACTGGCCGGTCACCAGCAGCAATATAAAGTAAATGAGCCAGCAGGTCACAAAGCCGGTCACTGTGATGAAATGCCAGTAACGGCCCAGACCCAGCTGGCGATGGCCGGGTAGCGATATACGCGGGGAGTAGTCACTGTCTTCGCCGCCTACTGTGTAGTACTTGTGCTTGGGCTCCTGCTGAACGGTAAATTTGGCCCAGGCGGTGCCGGGCACTGTGTGCTGGGAACGGTAAAGCTTGGGGTAGGTACCCAGAATTTCCAGGCCTGAGCGAACCAGAAACGAAATAAAGATGATGTTGAGGAAGTGCTCCACACGAAGCCACCACGGAAATCCGAGATCCATTGCTACAGCCTTGTCAGTCTAAAAAGTGTTGGTTGTCGGGAGCGGCAACGATCATGCCGTAGTGCAGTGCCCAGGAAAGCACCAGATAAGCGAGTGAAGCCAGCAGCGTCAGGTTCCAGATGGCGGCGGCAACCACACTGGCCCCGTTCCATACATAGGGCGCATTGCCAAGCAGGCCGCCAAGGTAGATAAGCAGTGAGGAGAGCGCAATGGGCAGGCCCCATTTCCAGATGCGGACAGAGGTGAGTAAACCAAAGGCAACAAACAGGGCAGCCGCCCCGCACACACTCCACAAGGTCTGGTTTGCGTATTGAAAGGGCTCATGGCCGGATAAGGCAACGAATGCGGAAGCACCGCCAATCATGGCAATAACGGCCACCAGCAGCAGGCGGGTGGTGCGCGGCAGATTGATGCGAATGTAGCGCAAAAACGGAGCGCGCTTGTTGCCCGGTGTTATGTGTTCAAGCACTGGCCGGGTTGCGTTTGGTGTGCCACGAAAGTCCACACCGGCACGCAGCGCGGGGGAGTTTTCGTCTTCCATTGCCATGCATTGCCTCCATCAAAAATTATTTATCACCAGTTGGTGTCAGTTGACGCTATGTTATCATGAGCGCCATTAAAATTCATGGGATGGAATAATGAAAGTGTTTATATGGATAGGGATCACACTGCTGCTATTGGTTGTTGCCTATTTTCTGGTGGTGTTTGTTTTTTCATCATATGTGAGCAGTCCCGGTTCATATAATGCGGTGGCTTATAACAGCAAGCTGAGTAATCAGTATTATCAGCAGGACGGCAAGGTAATTTATGTGCTGGATGGCAACTTCTTTCAGGTGGGAGGCAAAGAGGTGGCAGGGGCCGATCCAGATAGCTTTACGGTAATAAACCAGCATTACGCAAAAGACCGCCATCATGTTTATTACAACGGCCAGCCAGTGGCAGGGGCGAGCCCCGACCCGGCAAAAGTGATTGATGCGGATTACCTTGTCAGTAATGGCAAAGTCTTTGGTTATGGTAAGCAGATTGAGGGCGCGGATGCAGACTCTTTCTCTTACCTTTATGGCGCTTACTCCATGGATAAAGATTATCTGTATCATTATATAGACACCAAAATTCCGCGCACTGCAGTGCCTGCTGCCATCTCCGGGGGGCACGATCGTTATATCAGGCATGGTGAACAGGTGCTGTATTTGGGTAAAGTGATCAGTGATGACGCCGACCATTTTGAGATGATTGATGATGAATACGCCAAAGATGCCGCCCATGTTTACGCCAACGGCGAGCTTGTTGCAGGCATGGTGCCCGAGGGCTTTACCGTGCTTTCGCCTTATTACAGAAAAGATAAATATCAGGCTTATTATTTTAATACGCCCATTTCTGGCAGTGATCCTGCCAGCTTCACCGTGATGAATGATGCCATTTCAAAAGATAAGCATCATGTTTATTATAATGGCAATCTGGTTAAAAACAGAACGCCATCGGAAGTGACCCGCGCTGAAGCCGATGAGCTTAAAAAACTATGGAAGTGGCGGGCCCTGCATTTGAATGCAACCACGGTAATATTGGTTCCTCATGACGATGTGTCTGATATTACCAATGATTATTACGCCTATAATAATGAGGTTTATTCCAGAAGTGAAAAGCTGGCTGGCATTAATTCTGAGGATGTTATCATTCTGGATGAGAGTGACAAGGCCTTTGTGCGTATTGGTGACCAGGTTTTTTATTATAACACTGCCATTGCTGGTGCCGATGCCGATACCTTTACTGTGCTCACGAATCGTTTTTCAAAAGATGCCAGCCATGTCTATTGGGGGGAGCACAGAGTAACGAATGCCAGGCCATCCACATTTGAATATAAAAATAATTTGTATGCCGGTGAAAATGACGCGGGCGAGTATGTTTTAAAAATGGCGGAGTATTAAGGGGCTAAGTGCCACTCTGATACAATGCTGCCGGCGTAACAATTTGGAGAAACACCATGAGCACATATTCCATAGGTATCCCCGGCCAGCCCTGGGGCGAGGCGGAGCGCGCCGAATGGCTGGCGCTGCAGCGCCGCCAGCGCAGTTATAAAGAAGAAGTGCTTGCGGCCATTGAACGCCTGGCTTCGCGTTTTGAGGTGCAGCAATATGGCGAGCTGACTGTTGGCGATGAGCGTTTCCCGCTGATGGCCATTCGTAACCACTGGCAGGAGGGTTTGCCGGTGGTGCTGGTAACCGGCGGTGTGCACGGTTATGAAACCAGCGGTGTGCACGGGGCACTGCAGTTTGTGGAGCAGCACGGCGAGCGTTATACCGGCCGGGTTAATTTGCTGGTGGCACCCTGCGTCAGCCCCTGGGCTTATGAGCGTATTCATCGCTGGAATGCTAACGCAGTAGATCCGAACCGTTCATTCAGGAAAAACAGCCCGGCAGTGGAGTCAGCGGCACTCATGCAACTGGTGGCACAGCTGCAGGAGCACGTATTGCTGCATATTGATCTGCACGAGACCACGGACACCGATGAAAGCGAGTTTCGCCCGGCGCTGGCGGCACGAGATGGCAAGCCCTATGAGCCTTGCGGCATTCCCGATGGCTTTTATCTGGTGGATGACAGCGAGAGCCCGCAGCCTGATTTTCAGCAGGCGGTGATCGCAGCGGTGGAAAAGGTCACTCACATTGCACCGGCGGATGACAAGGTGGAGATCATTGGCTCACCCGTGGTGGCCAGAGGGGTGATTGAATATCCGCTCACAAAACTTGGCCTGTGTGCCGGCATGACCAACGCCCGTTACAAAACCACCACGGAAGTCTACCCCGACAGCCCCCGCGCCACGCCCGAGCAGTGCAATGCTGCCCAGGTAGCGGCAGTGTGTGCGGCCATGGATTATGTGCTCTCATGATTAAGCCCATTACACGTTCGGAATTTGAATCCTTCTGGCCTGTGTTCTCCCGGGTGATTCAGGCGCAGGAAACCTATGCCTTCACGCCGGACATGACTCTGGAGCAGGCCTATGAGTTGTGGTGCGAGCTGCCGCTGAGAACCTTTGTGTATGTGGAGCAGGGCGAGGTGCTGGGCTCGTATTATATCAAGGCCAATGCCGCCGGGCCGGGCAGCCATGTGTGCAACTGCGGTTATATGGTGTCCGAGCAGGCCAGGGGCAAGGGCATTGCTCAAGCACTGTGCGAGCACTCCCGGCAGCAGGCGCTGGCCCTTGGCTTTAAGGCCATGCAGTTTAACAGCGTGGTTTCCACCAACGAGGTGGCGGTGCGGCTGTGGCAAAAGCTTGGCTTTGACATTGTTGGCCGGGTTCCCGGGGCGTACCGGCATGCGCGGCTTGGGTATGTGGATACTTTTGTGATGTACAGGTGGCTGGCCGATGAGGGTTGAGGCCTAAACTGTTGAAGGGGTGCTTCCGGTTACCGTATGAGCCTGATATTACGGGAATAAAGGGATTTTATTTTACATAAAATGGCGGGGTGAGAAGTTAAGCTGATGTCTGGTGTGTTGGGATTCGCTGTGCTCACCCACAAGTACGGGAAATTCGTTATCTGATGAGGAGGGCATAGTAATCCGCTCCAGCGTACCCTCTGCGCCATGGATGGCGCAGCGGAGCCTCCATGGATGGATTCACGGCGTGTCGCTGGAGTGGTTACGGTGCCCGACGATATGGCACGATTCTGCAGGCGGCTTGCGGTATTTCAGGCGGCGGATAAGCCGGGCGTGAAGCCCGGCCTTGGTGTTACTTGCTGTGGCGCTCTTTAAGTTTGGCCATCACGTCGGCCAGCTCCAGGCCTTCCTGCTGCAGCAGCACGGTGAGGTGGTAGAGCAGGTCGGCGGATTCGTTCACCAACTCGTCGTGGTCGTGCACGGTGGCGGCCAGTGCCGTTTCCACGCCTTCTTCACCTACCTTTTGCGCTATGCGCTTGGTACCGCTTGCATAGAGACTGGCGGTGTAGCTGGACTCAGGATCCGCCCCCTTGCGGCTGGCAATCACCTGCTCAAGCTCGGCGAAAAAGGTCAGTGCCGGGGCCTGTTGCTCGTTAAAGCAGGAGACGGTGCCCAGATGGCAGGTGGGGCCCACCGGCTCGGCCATTACCAGCAGGGTGTCCTGGTCGCAGTCGGTTGACATGTCTTTCAGTTTGAGCACGTGGCCGGAGCTTTCGCCTTTGGTCCACAGCCGGTTCTTGGTGCGGCTGAAAAAGGTCACATGGCCGGTTTCCTGGGTTTTGGCGAGCGCATCCTGGTTCATATAGCCCAGCATTAATACCCGGCCGCTGTGGCTGTCCTGCACAATCACCGGCATCAGGCCGTCTACCTTGTTCCAGTCCAGCTTGTTGGCATCAATCACGGATCACCACTCCTTCCTGCTTGAGATACTGCTTGAGCTCACCCATGTTGATGATGCCCTTGTGAAACACCGAGGCGGCCAGCGCCCCGTCCACGTCGGCTTCCAGAAACGCATCACGAAAATGCACCATTTCGCCGGCACCGCCCGAGGCGATGAGCGGCACATCACAAATGGCACGCACTTTCAGCAGCTGCTCAATGTCATAACCCTGGCGCACACCGTCCTGGTTCATCACGTTGAGCACAATTTCGCCGGCACCGCGCTGCTGTACTTCCTGCACCCAGTCAAAGGTGCTCCAGCGGGTCACCTGAGTGCGGCTTTCGTCGCCGGTAAACTGGTGCACCTGATACTGGCCGGTGGCTTCGTCATAGTAGGAGTCGATGCCCACTACGATGCACTGCACACCAAAGGTGTCGGCCAGTTGTGTGATAAGCTTCGGATTGCTGAGGGCAGGGGAGTTGATGGAAATTTTATCGGCACCAAACTCCAGAATACGCGCGGCGTCTTCCACCGATTTAATGCCGCCGGCCACGCAGAAGGGAATGTCGATTACTTGCGCCACCCGGCTTACCCAGCTCTTGTCGACCACGCGGTCCTGGCTGGAGGCGGTGATGTCGTAAAACACCAGCTCGTCGGCCCCCTCGGCGGCGTAACGCTCCGCCAGCGGGACGATGTCGCCGATAATTTCGTGGTTGCGGAATTTCACACCTTTAACCACCTGGCCGTCTTTTACGTCCAGGCAGGGAATTATGCGTCTTGCCAGCATGCAATGGCCTCCTTGACGGTGAATTTGCCTTCCAGCAGCGAGCGGCCGAGGATCACGCCGGCCACGCCGGTACCCTTGAGGGCGTCTATGTCATCGATGTTGCCGATGCCGCCGGACGCCTGCCACAAAATGGTGGGATAGCGGGCGGCCAGCTCACGATAGAGCGCCACATTGGAGCCGGTGAGGGTGCCGTCTTTGGAGATGTCGGTGCACAGCACATGGCACAGGCCCGCGGGCAGATAGTGCTCTAGCAGGGCCTCTATGGTGATGCCGCTGTCTTCCTGCCAGCCGGCAATGGCGATTTTCTTCTCGCCGCTGGCGGTAATGTTAATGTCCAGCGCCAGCACAATGCGGTCGGGGCCATAGTGCTTGATCCAGCCGGCCACCATTTCCGGATTTTTCACCGCGGTGGAGCCAATCACCACCCGCTGGGCACCGATATCGAGCAGGTCTTTCACGTCCTGCTCGGTACGAATGCCGCCGCCAATCTGCACCGGCACGGGGGTGTTTTCAATCAGGCTTTTAATCACTTCCAGCTGGCGCTCGCTGCTGTTTTTGGCACCGTCCAGATCCACCAGATGCAGCTGAGTGGCCCCTTCGGCCACGTACAGATCAAAGCGCTCCTGAGGCGAGGCGGTGTATTCGGTTTTTTGCGCATAGTCGCCCTGATACAGCCGCACTACTTTGCCGTTAATCAGGTCTATTGCAGGAATAATCATTACAGCTCCAGAAAGTTTTTCAGCAGTTGTGCGCCGGTGGCACCGGAGCGCTCCGGGTGAAATTGCACGCCAAAGAAGTTTTCCTGACCAATGGCGGCGCTGAAGGCCTGGCCGTGCTGACAGGTGGCCAGGGTGTATTCACCCACGGGCACGGCGTAGGAGTGCACAAAGTAAAAGAAGCTGCCTTCGGGAATGTCCTTGAACAGCGGGTGCTCCGGCATGGGGGTGATTTGGTTCCAGCCCATATGGGGCAGGCGGATGCCTTCACCCCCTTCCAGGTGCACACAATTGGCGTCCACCTTGCCCAGGCAGTCCACGTCGCCCTCATCGGAGTGGTTCACCAGCATCTGCATGCCAAGGCAGATACCCAGCACCGGCTGGTGCAGCTGATCTATCAACTCAATCAGGCCGCGCTCGTGCAGGTTTTTCATCGCCTCTTTGGCGGTGCCCACGCCGGGCAGCAGCAGCTTGTCGGCGGCCAGCACCACTTCAGGGTCGCGGCTGACGGTCACGTTGTAGCCCAGGCGCTCAATGGCGTAGCGCACCGAGGACAGGTTGGCACAGCCGGTGTCGATAATCACTGTTTTCACAGAACCCCCTTGCTGGACGGCAGCTCATTGCCTTCCACTTTCAGTGCCTGACGCAGGGCACGGCCAAAGCTCTTGAACACGCTTTCCACCATGTGGTGGGTGTTGTCGCCGGTCACCTTGAGGTGAATATTGGCGGCCAGGCTGTCACTTAAACTGCGGAAGAAGTGCGGCACCATTTCTACCGACAGATCGCCGGCCTTGGTCTGATGAAACTGGCCGTCAAACTTCATATAGGGGCGGCCCGAGAGATCCAGAGTGACCGCCGCTTCACATTCGTCCATGGGCAGTACAAAGCCAAAACGGCCAATGCCGCGCTTGTTACCCAGCGCCTTGCGCATGGCTTCACCCAGGGCGAGGGCGGTGTCTTCCACCGTGTGGTGATCATCTATGTGCAGATCACCGTCCACTTTTACCTTCAGGCGAAAGCCGCCGTGAGTGGCAATCTGATCCAGCATATGGTCAAAAAAGTGCAGGCCGGTATCAATTCGGCTGCCGCCGCTGTTATCCAGATCCACACTGACCCGAATGTCGGTTTCCTTGGTGGTGCGAGTCACCTCGGCAGTGCGGCCCCGGCTGGTCAGCCGCTCTACAATCTGGCTCCAGCCGAGATTGTTATGGCCGTAGTGCAGGCCTTGCAGGCCCATGTTCTCGGCCAGCTGCATGTCGGTCTGACGATCACCAATCACCCAGGAGTCGGTAAAGTCGATTTTGCCCTGCTGCAGATAGTCTTTTACCAGGCCTAAGCGTGGCTTACGGCAGGCGCAGTCGTCGTGCTGAAAGTGGGGGCAAATCAGCACATCATCAAAGCGCACACCCTGAGAAGTAAGGATCTGCATCATCAGGTTGTGGGGGGCGTCAAAGTCTTCCTGAGGGAAGCTGTCGGTGCCCAAGCCGTCCTGGTTGGTGACCATCACCAGCCGGTAGCCGGCATTTTGCAGGGTCAGCAGGGCAGGAATGACGTTGGGCAGAAAGGCCAGCTTGTCGAGCCGGTCCAGCTGTTTGTCCACCGGCGGCTCTTCCACCATGGTGCCATCACGGTCAATAAAAAGAATGCGTTCCTTAGACACTTATTGCTCCTTGTGCAGCACATCGAGTACTGCGTCCATTTCGGCACGGCTGCCGATGGTGATGCGAATGCAGTCGGCCAGACCCGGCCGGGTTGCGAAGTCGCGCAATATGATACCGGCCCGACTCATTCGGGCAAATATTTCGCTGCCGGGTGTGAAGCGCACCAGCAAATAGTTGCCGTTGGGGGCGAATACTTCCTGCACCTGAGCGTGCTTTTGCAGCTGTTCGGCCAGCTCTGTTTTGAGCCGGTTAATGTCTTCCACCCGTTGGCGCATCAGCACCAGGCCCTCTTCGCTCAGTGCCTGAGCGGCAATTTGCGCCACCGGCTCGGCCACCGGATAGGGGGCAATCACCTTCAGCAGCAGGCCGATGACTTCCGGGTTGGCCAAGGTAAAGCCGCAGCGAATGCCTGCCAGACCAAAGGCCTTGGACAGGGTACGAATGATCACCAGATTGTTGTGTTCATTCAGCAACTCAACCTGACTGTGCGCGGGGCAGAACTCGATATAGGCCTCGTCCACCACCACCAGCGCCTTGTCTTTGGCGGCATTGAGCAACCGTATCAGACCGGCCTTGTCCACCAGATCGCCGGTGGGGTTGTTAGGCGAGCACAGGAACACAATCTTGACCTCATCCAGGCGCTCGATAATGCCGTCAAAGTCCGGCTGGCGAGTCTGGGTGAGGGGCACATCCACCACCTGCACGCCATTGGTTTCGGCGCTGATGGCATACATGCCATAGGTGGGGGTGCTTATCAGAATGCGATCGCTACCTGGCTCACAAAAAGTGCGGATCAGCAGCTCTATGCTCTCATCACCGCCGCGGCTGACCAGCACCTGCCCGGCATCCACACCGGCATAGGCGGCATAGGCGTTGATGACCTGAGGCGGCTGGCACTCGGGGTAGCGGTTCAGACGCTCACAGTTCAGGCTGAACTGTGAGCTGTCGGCGGCTTCGTTGGCGTTCAGCCAGATGTGGCCCTGGCCACCAATGCGGCGGGCCGACTGATAGGGCGTCAGCTGCTGCACCTTGGTGCGGGCCAGTTGAGTCAGGCTCATGCGTGTTTCTCCAGTTTTGCCAGGCGCAGGGTCACGGCGTTTTTATGGGCATCCAGGGTTTCGGTGGCAGCCAGCAGCTCCACCGCCGGGCCTATGGCGCGCAGGCCTTGCGGGCTCAGCTCCTGCACCGTATAGCGGCGCTGATAGTCCGCCAGTCCCAGGCTGGAATAGGTACGGGCATAGCCATAGGTGGGCAGGGTGTGGTTAGTGCCACTGGCGTAATCACCCACCGACTCCGGTGTCCAGGCACCCAGAAAGATGGAGCCGGCATTTTTAAGTTTGGGCAGCAGGGCGCGCGGGTTCTCGGTTTGCACAATTAAATGCTCGGGGGCATAGGCATTGGAGATGGCGGCGGCTTCATCCAGGGTGTTGCAGATAAAGGTGCGGCTCTCGGCCAGGGCCCGGCGGGCAATGTCGGCCCGGGACAGCTCAGCCAGCTGGCGCTCCAGGGCTTCGTCTACCTTGCCGGCAAAGTCCCGGCTTGGCGTGACCAGGATCACCTGAGAGTCGGGGCCGTGCTCGGCCTGAGACAGCAGATCGGAGGCAATAAAGTCGGCATCGGCAAATTCATCGGCAATCACCAGCACTTCCGACGGGCCGGCGGGCATGTCGATGGCGGCACCGTCCACATCACCGGAGACCTGCTGTTTGGCCTCGGTCACCCAGGCGTTACCGGGGCCGAAAATCTTGTCCACCTTGGTGACGGTTTTGCTGCCATAGGCCATGGCGGCAATGGCCTGAGCGCCGCCAAGGGTATAAATGGCGTCCACGCCGCAGCGGGCCGCGGTGTAGACAATGGCATCATTGATCGGCGGCGGTGAGCACAGCACCACCCGCTCGCAACCGGCCAGGCGCGCGGGAATGGCCAGCATCATCACAGTAGACACCAGGGGCGCGCTGCCGCCGGGCACATACAGGCCCACCTTGGTGATGGGCTGATAGTGCAGCTCGCAGCGCACGCCCGGGGCCGTGTCCTGAATCACCGGCTCCGGCAGCTGGGCACTGTGAAAACGCTCAATATTGCCAATGGCCAGCTCAATGGCGGCTTTTAGCTCATCGCTGATGCGCGCGCCGGCGGCGTCAATCTCGGCCTGCGTCAGCTCAAGGCTGTCGCGCTCGGCTTTGTCCAGAGTGCGGGTCAGCTCAAGCAGGGCGGCATCGCCGCCTTCGCGCACCTTGGTAATAATGCCGGCCACCTGAGCCTCACGGCCACTTTGCTCAAGGGCCGGCCGGCGCAGGGCAGCGGCCTGCTCGGCCGTGCTCAGTTGATTCCAGTCCAGGGTTTTCATGCTTACTCCATCATCTTCTCAATGGGCAGCACCAGAATGGAAGAGGCACCCAGGCTCTTCAGACCTTCCATGGTTTCCCAGAACATGTCTTCGCTGCTCACCATGTGAATGGCCACCTGATTGGTGTCGCCGGCCAGCTGCATAATGGTGGGGCGCTCGGCACCGGGCAGCAGATCAATCACGGCTTCCAGCTTGTCTTTGGGGGCGTGCAGCATAATGTATTTGCTTTCCCGGGCTTGTTGCAGACCCTGAATACGTGGCAGCAGCTTGTCGATAATCTGCTGTTTGCCGGCAGACAGTTCGGCACCGCTCTGGATAAGCACCGCCTTGGAGCGGAAAATAACATCGGTTTCTACCAGGCCGTTGGCTTCCAGGGTGGCACCGGTCGACACCAGATCACAGATGGCATCGGCCACGCCGGCGCGGGGGGCCACTTCTACCGAGCCGTTCAGCATCACGCTTTTGAATTTCACGCCCTGCTGGTCCATAAAGCGCTTCAGCAGCCAGGGGTAGGAGGTGGCAATACGTTTGCCTTCCAGGCTTTTGGGGCCCTGGTAGTCAAAGTCATCAGCCACTGCCAGTGACAGCCGGCAGCCGCCAAAGTCCAGGCGCTTGAGCTCGGTGTAGTCGGTCGGCTCACTGGTGGCCTTGCGCTCCATCAGGGTTTCTTCCAGCACGTTTTCACCCACCACGCCGAGATCCACCACGCCGTCCATCACCAGACCGGGAATGTCATCGTCGCGCACCAGCAGCAGATCGATGGGCATGTTTTCGGCGTGAGCAATCAGGCGCTGTTCACGAATGTTGAGTTTAACGCCACAGCCTTTCAGCAGCTTCTGGCATTCCTTGCTCAGGCGGCCGGATTTCTGAATGGCAATACGAAGACGGGTGTTATCCAAAGTCATAAGCTGTGTTCCTTGTTGGTGATGTGAGTCCTGAAAACGAAAAACCCCCGAAAGCCAAGCTTCCGGGGGTCATAAATTCTGTCCTGCTGGAAGCCGCCAAGTGCAAGGTCTTCCAGAAAAAAAATTCTGAAAGACTAGTGTGGATGATGATGGTGATGCTTGGCGATGTGCAGGAAGTTCATAATATGCTATTCGGCTTATTCAATTCGTTGAAAACGGATTCACCATAACAAGTCGGGCCGGCTTTGCCAACTCTGTTCAACAAGAAAGTTCATGTCGGGATCACAAAATTTGTTACGCCGGGGCTGAACCCTGCGGCCATTTTTTATTTTTCACATTAAATGAATAGTAATTCGTTATGAGGGGGTGGGCTCGGTCATGCCGGCGGCGGAATGACCGAGCAGGTAATCTGCAAACAGACGTACTTTTTCCCCTTCACCCAAACGCTCCGGATAGACCAGGTAATAGCTGTTGGCGCTGGTCAGGCAGTGAGACCAGGGTACCACCAGCTGACCCGACGCCAGTTCATCTTCAATCAGGAAGCGAGGTAGCAGGGCGATGCCGCAGCCGGCCATGGTGGCGCGAAGCAGCATGTGAAAGGTTTCAAAGCGGTTGCCCTGGTAGCTATGCTCCGTGGTCAGATCCTGTGCTGCAAACCAGTCATGCCAGCAGCGAGGGCGGGTAGACAGGTGCAGCAGGCGATAGCGCGTCAGCTCCAGAGGAGAAGTCGGTGAATGATTATTCAAAAGCTCTGGAGCGCACACGGGTATCACTTCTTCACCGAACAGCCGATGACATTCCAGGCCGGGCCAACTGCCATGACCGTAGAAAAAAGCGATATCGATGCCTTCCTGCTCCAGATCAAAGGATTCAACCTTTTCACTGCAGTCCAGGCTGATATGCGTGTAGCGATCGAGAAAGGCACTGAGCCGAGGTGCCAGCCAGCGGCTGCCAAAGGTGGGCAGGGTGGCGACCCTGAGTACATCCCGCTGGTTGTTGTAGGACATGATGTACTGGGACGACATTTCCAGCTGGGCCAGGATCTTGCGTACTTCACCGATATAAATGGCCCCCTCTGGGGTCAGGCACAGAGAGCGTCGCACGCGGCGAAACAGCTTGCGGTTAAGAAACGACTCAAGCTGGGCCACCTGCTTGCTTACCGCGCTCTGGGTCAGGCTGAGTTCGTCCGCTGCACGGGTAAAGCTCAGGTGCCTGGCTGAGGCCTCAAAACATTGCATGGCCGTAATGGAAGGTAGGTAACGCATGAATTCGTATATGGCTGTGGAAGCAGGCCGCCAGTATAACCTGTCTGGCGGCCTGAGTACCGGCTGACGCCGGTAAGGGAGTGTGATTTCCCTTTGGTGCGGGGCTGTTACGAAGTGGCGACCAGAGCGGGGCGCTGGCGCTGCAGCCAGTAACAAACGGCAATCAACAGCAGACCCGAGCCGGAGCTGACCACGCCGGGCATGATCATGGCAAGACCGGCCGCCAGCAACATGGCTCTTTCAGGCAGTGAAGACGGGCGAATGAAATAGCCAATCAATGCACTGCTGATGGCCATCATGCCGAGCAGGGCGAACACCAGGGCCATTATCAGTTCCGGCAGGTTTACATCGACCAGCACCAGTATGGGGTGGTAGATAAACACATAGGGAATGATAAAGGCACCAATGGCCAGCTTGACCGCGGTGACTCCGGTTTTCATCGGATTTGCCCGGGCGATACCGGCACCGGCATAGGCGGCCAGACACACCGGCGGGGTGATGTCGGCGACGATACCGAAATAGAACACGAACAGGTGCACGGCGATGGGGGCCAGGCCAAATTCGTTGATCAGTGCCGGTGCCGCTATGGTGGCGGTCACGACGTAGTTGGCGGTCGTGGGCAGACCCATGCCAAGCACGATACAGGCGATCATGGTAAAGATAAGCGCCAGGATCAGGGTGCCGTCGGCCAGGTTAATGATGCCGGCGGCAAACTTGGCACCCAGTCCGGTCATGCCGACCACACCGGCAATAATGCCGGCGGTGGCCACGGCGGCGATAACCGGCAGCGCCACGCGGGCACCCTGCTCCAGCAGGGACAGCAGCGACTTGGGTGTCAGTCGGGACTCTTTTCTTACCATGCTGACCAGCAGGGCGGCACCAATGCCGAGCAGGGCGGCGCGCTGAGCGGTAAAACCGGCGAGGATGGTACCTACCACCACCACCAGGGGGAGCAGCATGTAACCCTGACGCTTGAGCAGATCAAGCTTGCTGGGCAGCTGTTCTTTCGGGATCCCGAGAATGCCTTGCTTCTTGGCTTCGAAGTGGGCGCCGATAAAGATGCCACTGAAGTAGAGCACGGCAGGAATGACGGCGGCCATCATGATCTCGGCGTAGGACACGCCGATGTACTCCACCATGATAAAGGCGGCGGCACCCATCAGCGGAGGCATGATTTGTCCGCCGGTGGAGGCGGCGGCCTCACTGGCGGCGGCAAATTCCGGTTTAAAGCCGGCCTTTTTCATCATCGGAATGGTAAAGGAGCCGGAGGCCACGGTGTTGCCAACCGAGCTGCCCGAGATCATTCCCTGAAAGGCACTGGCAATAACGGCGGCCTTGGCGCTGCCGCCGGTATAACGGCCGGTGCAGGCAAAGGCCAGATCGTTAAAGAACTGGCCAACGCCAGTGCGGGTGAGCACGACACCGAAAAACAGGAACAGAAAGATAAATTTGGCAGAAATCTGAATCGGGGTGCCGAAAATGCCGCTTTCTCTAAACCACAGGCTGACCGACACATCGGTCATTTCAAAGCCGGGATGAGACAAAATACGAGTGGGAATGAAGTTTCCAAACAGGGCGTAGGCAATGGCCAGTGCAGCAACGATGACAATAGGCATGCCCACGGTACGGCGGGTGGCTTCCAGTACAAACAGCACGCCCAGTACCGCGATGATCAGGTCAACGGTGGAGTAGCCGGTGACGCGAGCACGTAAAATTTCGTCGAAGAACAGGATTTTATAATAAGCAACAAAGGTGGCGACAAAGGCGAGTATGACATCGTACCAGGCGACACTGGGACGATTGATGCCCTTGCGACTGGCCGGATACAGCAGAAATATCATGCCCAGGGCCAGGCCCAGATGAACGGCACCCTGCTTTTGGGTGGGCAGGGTACCAAAATAACCGGTGTAGAGGTGAAAGCCGGTCAGGGTGACCGCAAACAGGGTCACAACCCAGCTCCAACGGCCGATGTTTTTTCTGAAAGCCGACTCTTTGTCGTACTTTTCGAGCAGGGTGTCCTGTGTATGAGTGTTATTCATTGCAACTATCCATGAACCAAATAAAAAGAGGCGGGCAAATAATGCCCACCTCTCACCGAGTCGGGATCGGTTACTTCGCTTTGATGTTATCGAAGGAAGAAACCTTGTTGCCGGCACGGCTGACGATTTGTACCACTTCCGGATAGATCTGGCCGATAAAGGCCGCATTATCTACGGGTGAACCTTCAAACTCGGCCAGGCCTTCGAGTGCGTTGCGAGCAGGAACATGCACGGACATGCCCAGGTCAATTTTGCCGTCACGAATGCCGACCAGGTTTTCGATGGAGGCGCTGGTCTCCACGTTGGTGAAGTTGGCACCGGAAATATTGTTGTTCCAGTTGGTGGCGATCTCGCCGCCCAGCGGGTAGTAGGTGCCACCCTGGCTGCCGGTGCCAAGGATGAACTCGCTCTTTCCTGCTTGCTCGCCAAGTTCGGCCACGGGCAGAGTAACGGTCAGACCTTTTTCTTCATAGAAGCGTTTGGCACCCGGATGGATCTTGAGGGCGTCACCGCCGTTCAGAGCGTGCTCCAGAGTCAGGAATTTGGCCTGAGAGTGGGTCACCTGATCGGCATGGTCATACATGACCTTGGCCAGCTGATATCCCATTTCTTCGCTGATGGTGTTGGTGTTGGCCATCAAAATGGCGAAAGCGGCGATGGTCTGTACGTCTTCATCCAGGAACTTGTAGCTTGCCTTGTCGATGATGAAACGACGGTAGTCGCTGCTGCTCTCAATTTTCTCGACGACTTCGTCAGACAGGCCCAGCATCACTACATCACCAGAGGCGGCTTGCAGGCTTTCGATGCTGCCGGCAGGCAGGCCCATAATCCCCATGGAAATATCGATGTTGCCATCCTGAACCCCATCCAGGGCATCGCCGAAGCGCTCCTGGTAGGCATTGAAATCACCTTCTTCAACGCCGTAGGCACCCAGGATCATCTTGGATACTTTCTGGGTGGTGCTGGCGGCGGGGCCAATAGCGATGTTGGCCTTGCTGGCGGCAGTATCACAACCGCTTAGTCCGGCGGTCAGAGAAAGCAGGGTAGCGGCCAGTATTGTCTTTTTCATGGGTTCAATATCCTTATCAGCCGGAACGTTTCCATTGCATCGTCAGGATGACTGGCGTGCTCCGGCCTTGCTGAGGGCTAAGAGTGCACGGAGGTTCCATTATTTTTATATCGAGTTAAAACGAAAAATAGTTGTGGTTTCATTCCATTTTTTCGTGGTTAAGTAGTCTTTTATTTCAATTGCTTGTATTTTTTGAAGGTTGTAATAGGTGAGGTATGAAAATGCAGGGTTTTGTGTTGCATTGATGGATGTATGAATGAACATGGCAGTTTGAGTCCATGCGCATTGTCCGACGGTGTTAATGAGAGCACCGATAGTGATTCAGAGATGGTGAACAAGTGAAGAAATGGAGGTAAACCACAAACGCGAAAATGCCCTGGTTGCGCGCTGACTCGCAACCAGGGGAAATATTACAGCGTGTTATCAGGCACCGAGCGCCTGGCGTACCGCTTGAATGGAGTCTGCCTGCATGTCGGCGTAGAGGCCAAATTCGTCAATGACTGCGCTGCCCAGGGCCTGCTCAAAAGCGACCTTGCTGGCATTCTGGCCGTAGGCCTCGTGGCCGGCGTTCCCCAGGTTGGACTGAAAAATGCCTGCGGCACTGACCGGCAGGAAGTCTTCATAAGTAATGGGGCTGGCCTGCACCAGTCCGGCCTCAATAAGTGCTTCCATGTCATCGTTATTGGCATTGGTGCCCTGGGCTGTTTGCTCCCGACCGGTATCGGTAAGCTCATAGCGGAAATACCCCAGTTGTTGCTGGCGAAGGCTGGCCTCATCGTCGGGAAAGTCGGCAAAAATCTCGGCCAGCTGGCGCTGATGACGGACGTTGTCTGGCTGAACCGGAGCCTGGCGTGAGCGGTCGAGCAGTTGATCGTAAAGGTCGCGCCCCTTCGGCGTGAGGGCCATGCCGCGCTGCTCGATTTCGCCAAAGCGGGCGGTGTGTGTGCCGGCCTGCTCACCGTCAAACAGCACGGCTTCTTCCAGGGCGGTAAAGCTGGTCTGGCGAAGCAGTATGGGGCAGCGACGACGGGGCGGGCCTTCAATGACTGCCTTGGGACTGATGCCCGCCGCCGGCATTTGTTGCTGTACGGCGTCAATGTCCAGGGAGCGTGGCGTCAGGTGATTGATATGGGGGCCGTGAAAGCAGACCACGTCGGCAATAAGCCGGTGTGTGTCCTGCAGTGCCTGGTAACTGGCCCGGTCAACGGTGGCATGCTGGTGCCAGCGAAAGGTTTCCAGCACTTCGGCCACGAATTCCTGTGCCTGAGCCTCGGTCAGGCCGCCCTGCGCTTCGGCCAGGTCCACCAGTTTTCTGGCCTGGGCAGTAAAGATGTCCCGTTGTGCCAGAATGGCCTCGGCCTGCTGGCGCAGGGTGGCATCTTCGATCAACTCCAGCCGCAGCAGCGAGGTGAAAATACGAAACGGATTGTGCTGCAAAGAGGCCTGATCAACGGGGCGAAATGCGGTGGAATGAACCGGCACGCCGGCTTCGGACAGATCGTAGTAGCTGACCGGTTGCATCCCCATAATGGCGAAAATACGGCGCAGCATATTCAGCTCGGCGGCGGTGCCAACCCGAATGGCACCATGGCGCTCAAGGCTCAGTCGCTCCAGCTCATCCTGGTGTTGCAGTTGTTGATGCAAACTAGGCTCGCGGGCCAGCACTTGCTTATTGATGTCGGCAACCAGTTGTACCAGGGTGCCGTATTGCGGCACCTCCTGCTGGTACATGCGCGACATGGCATCGGAAAACAGGGTACGGATACTATCCGCAGAAACGTAGGCAGCGTGCACCATGGTGGCAATGTCCTTTGACCAGTAAAACAGTGAATCCGCCAAACCTTAATACCCCTTCAATATGTATGACAAACGGTGATTGCTCGTGAATGCATTCCACAATGGAATTGGATGCCGCCCGCGTGATCGTATTGCGATAAAAGCAGGGGAGAGGTCGCCTGACCCTGTGAGGGCGGTGTGACCCGTCTGCGAAACCGGACGCTGAACGGTTTTTACCAGAATGAATCTGTGTACAATGGCAGATAAAACAGCGTTAACAAGCCGCGCTCGGAGAGAAATACATCAATGGAACGTCGTCACTTTTTGGCTGGTCTGGCCGGCATGGCTCTGTTGCCTCTGGCCGGTTGCGGTTTACAGGGAAGTTTGCGAGTGGGCATTCATACCTGGATTGGCTACGAAACCTTGTATCTGGCGCAAAATCTGCGTTGGTTGCCCGCCGGCGTGGCGCTGGTGTCGGGCACCAGTGCCACCGACTCCTTAACCGGATTGCGTAATGGCGAGCTGGACGCTGCCTGCCTGACCCTGGATGAAGTGCTGCTGGCACGCAGCCTGGGGGTGCCTTTGCAAATTGCGCTGGTGTTCAATGTGTCGGCCGGGGCCGACATGCTGGTGGCCCGGGCAGACATTCACAGCCTGCAACAGCTTGAAGGAAAGCGGCTGGGGGTAGAGTCGACAGCGCTGGGTGCCCTGATGCTGAACCGGGTGCTGGACCAGGCCGGCTTGTCGCGCTCGGCAGTGCAAACGGTAGAGCTGCCGCCGGCTGGCCAGCTGGCGGCCTGGCAGCAGCAAAAGGTAGACGCCATTATCACCTATGAGCCCACCGCCAGCCGGCTGCAGGAGCTGGGTGGCATTAATCTGTTCAATAGCCGGGAACTGCCCGATACCATTTTTGATGTGCTGGCGGTGCGTGCCGACAGCCTCTGGTTCAAGCCGGTGGAGGGGCTGATAGCCGCCCACTTTCAGGCGCTGGAGCATGTGCGCAGCAACCGCCAGGACGCGCTTTATCGCATTGCCGCCCGCCAGCAAATCAGTGTGCCTCAGGTAAAACAGGCACTGGCGGGAGTCATGTTGCCCGGTCTGGCCGCCAATCATCGCTATCTTGACCATGCTGACAGCCGACTGGCCCAGGCGGGCCGGCAGCTGCACAACATTATGCTGGACCAGGGCCTGCTGACGCAGCCGGATCAGCAGGGCTCTTTGCTCAGCCCGCGCTGGCTGCCCGAGGTGCTGACATGAGGTGGGTGTTGTTATGCTTGTGTATGATGCTGGCACTGCCGCTGCGTGCCGAGCAGGTGCTGACCATGGGCGTGTTTGCCTATCGTGACAAGCCGGTGATGGAGCAAATGTATCAGCCGCTGGCCGGCTATCTGAGTGAGCAATTACCGAATGCCAGTGTCAGGCTGCTGGTGCTGACTCAGGATGAAATGGAGCGGGAGCTGGGCCGTAATAATCTGGATCTGGTGTTTACCAATCCCAGTCATTATTTGTTGCTGCGCAGCCAAAATGCCCTGACCGGTGTGCTGGCCACCAAGGTCAGCCGGGAGCGGGGCATCGCCACCAGCGCCCTGGGCGGGGTGATTATCACCCGCAAGGAGCGCAGCGATATTCATAGCCTCGATAACCTGCGTGGGCAAACCGTGGCCATTCCCGGTTATCGTTTTTTGGGTGGCTTTCAGACGCAGACACTGGAGTTGCTGGAGGCGGGGATAACGCTGAATGATTTTCAGCCTGACATTGCCGGCTCCCACGGTGGAGTGATTGACGCGGTCTTAACCGCCAGTGCCGATGCCGGCTTTGTGCGTACCGGTATTCTTGAGAGGCTGTCGCCCCAGCAGCAGGCTCAGCTGAAAGTGATCAACCGCCAGGCGCTGCCCGGCTTTCCGTTTGCTGTGTCTACCCGGCTTTATCCGGAATGGCCCTTTCTGGCCCTGCCCAATGTCTCTCCCGGCCATATTCGTCGCATTGCCAGTGCCCTGATGGCACTGGAATATCAGCATCCGGCGGCCCTGGCGGCGGGCATTGAAGGCTTTGCGCCCCCCGGCGATTATCTGCCGGTAGAGAACCTGGCTCGCCGGTTGCGTCAGCCGCCCTTTGATGTGGAAAGTGAGCCCAGCCTGCTGGCGCTGTGGCGTTTTTACGCTCCCTGGCTGTTATTTATTTCCTTTCTGCTGATATTGCTGTCGTTAAGTTTGCTGGCGCTGGGGCGTAAACACTTGCAGGTGCGCCAGAGTCGTAAAGACTATCGTGAGCAAAGCCGCAAACTGGAAGAAGTGATCTGGGGCACCGGCATTGGCGTGTGGGAGTGGCAGGCCGGCAAGGACACCCTCAGTTGCAGCGAGCAATGTGCTTATCCGGCGGGGTATCGCCGGGGCTGGTCCGGGCCTGTGAGTGCCGAGCGTTTGCGGGCCGTCTTTTATGCGGCGGATCTGGCTGTGCTGAAAGCGCGTATTCATGCCCTGCTGAACGATCACGGCGAGCAGCTGGAGCTGGAACTGCGCATGCGCCACCGCCGGGGGGGCTATGCCTGGGTGCTGGTTAAAGGCCGTCTGGTGACCAACGGCGCAGGTGCCCGGGTGTCCGGCACACTGCAGGACATTACGCAGCGCCGCCGGCAGCAGGAGCTGATTGTCAGTAACGAAGAGCGGCTGCGCACCATAGTGTCGTTTTTGCCCATGGGCATAGTGCTGACCGATCACCGGGGCCGGGTGGTGCACTGTAACAGCGGGGCCGAACAGCTGCTGCATATGCGCCCGGGTCATATGCTGAATGCGGTATATCAGCAGCGCGGCTGGCGGGTGCAGCGGCCCGACGGCAGTGAAATGCCCGAAACCGAGTTTGCCAGTTATCGTGCCATGCAGGAAAACCGGCCGGTGCATAATGTGATTATGGAGCTGCATACCGACAGCGGCGTGCGTTGGCTCAAGGTCAGTGCCACGCCGCTGGGGCACGCCAACTACCGTCTGGTGGTGGCGTTTTATGATATTACCAGCGAGCGACGGGCCGATCTGGACCTGCGGCTGGCGGCCAGCGTATTCAGTCACTCCCGGGAAGCCATTATGATCACCGACAAGCACGACAAGGTGCTGGATGTGAATCAGGCCTTTACCCGCATTACCGGTTACGCCTCCCGTGACATGATTGGCCAGCCCGGCAGCATGTTGCACTCGGGCCGGCATGCTGAGTCGTTTTACAGCAATATCTGGCAGGCACTGGCCAGTGAGGGTTACTGGCAGGGTGAAGTATGGAGCCGGCGTAAAAGCGGCGAGCAATATGCCCAGATGCTGAGCGTGAGCCGGGTGCAGGATGACTGCGGCCGCTCCCGTCATTATGTGTTTATGTTTTCGGATATTACGCCGCTGCTGGATCAGCAGGAGAAACTGGAGCGCATTGCTCACTACGATGCCCTGACCGGCCTGCCCAACCGCTTGCTGCTGGCCGACCGGGTACAGCAGGCGCTGGCCAGTTGCCGCCGGCAGGGCGGGGCTGTGGGCATAGTGTATCTGGACCTGGATGGTTTTAAGGCGGTAAACGACACCCATGGCCACGACGCCGGTGATGAGCTGTTAAAGCAACTGGCCACTCGCATGCAGCACAGTCTGCGGGAAAACGACACTCTGGCCAGGCTGGGTGGTGATGAGTTTGTGGCGGTGCTGGCCGGCATGAGCGGCCCCGATGACGGCAATGAGGTATTGGCGCGGCTGTTGCGGGCCGCCAGTCAGCCGGTTGATTTGGGGCATGCCATGGTGCAGGTGTCGGCCAGTCTGGGTATGGCGGTATACCCGCGGGACGGCGTAGATGCCGATCAATTGCTGCGCCGGGCCGATGTGGCCATGTATGCCGCCAAGCAAAGCGGCAGAAATCGCTGGCAACGCTTTGGCGAGCTGGAACAACGTCAGCTGGAGTATGAGCTGGGCGACGTATAACAAAATATAACCAAGGAGCACACTATGCTGGATGTGATCATCATGGTACTGGTTACGCTGCTGGCAGGGCTGGCCATGCCCGCCGGTGCCATGCTGGCGCGGGTGGAGCGTATTCACCCGGGCTGGCTGGAGAGCGAGTTTCGTCATTCGGTAGTGGCCTTTGGTGGCGGGGCCCTGTTATCGGCGGTGGCGCTGGTGCTGGTGCCGGAAGGCAGCGCCCGGCTGGAGCTGAACACGGCGGCCCTGTGTTTTGCCGGCGGTGGCCTGGCCTTTATGCTGCTGGATGTGCTGCTGGCACATTTTAAAACCCGGGCCGGCCAGCTGGCGGCCATGCTGTCGGATTTTATTCCCGAGTCGCTGGCGCTGGGGGCGGCGTTTGCCTATGGCAACAAAACCGGTGCCATGTTGCTGGCGGGACTGATGGCGTTGCAGAATTTGCCCGAAGGCTTTAATGCCTACCGGGAGCTGTCGGAACGTGCCCGCCCGGGCAATGGCCGGGGCAGGGCGCTCAAGTCCTTTGTGGTGATGTCGCTGCTGGGGCCGCTGGCGGCACTGGCTGGATACTTTTGGTTTGCGGGCAATCCGCCGCTGGTGTCGGGCATTATGCTGTTTGCTGCCGGCGGCATTTTATATTCGGTGTTTCAGGACATTGCCCCTCAGGCCGTGCTGGAACGGCACTGGGCTCCGCCTATGGGCGCGGTGCTGGGCTTTTTGCTCGGTATTATGGGGCATATGCTCACCGGCCACGGCGGTTAAGCGTCGGGCTGCTGCAGTACGCCGGGCCGGCTTTCCAGCCGGTCTGATTCAAACAGGTTTTCCAGCTCGGCCCTGGCCTGCCGGGCCGTTTGTATCAGCGCCGCCTCATCATCATAGACCTTATGCTGCTCCATCAGTACGGCTTCATCGTGCTGGCGAAACCGACGCAGGCGGGCATCGGTCTGTTCGTCACTCAGGCCCAGCCCGAGCAGCACCTGCCGGCTCATTTCCAGACTGGAGTGAAAGGTTTCCCGCACCGGATGGGCACCCAGATCCCATAATTTATGCACATGCTGGCGATTGCGTGCCCGGGCGATAACCTTCATGTGCGGATAACGCCGGCGCACCTGCTCGGTGATTTGCAAGTTGGTTTCGGGATCGTCGGTCGCCACAATAAAAAACTCGGCCTGCTCGGCACCGGCAGTGCGCAGCACGCCGGCGCGCAGCGGATCACCGTAATAGATGGGAATGTTGTCGATGCTGCGGGTAAAACTGATGGTGTCCACTTCGTTGTCAAAGGCCACAAAAGGCACCCGCTGAGCCCGCAGCATGCGCGCGACTATCTGGCCCATGCGACCCATGCCGACAATGACCGCCCGGGGGCCATGATCCTGCAGCTGATGATATTCCGGCGGTACCGAGCCGGGGGCGGGTGCCTGTTGCAGCCAGCGGGCACCTGCCATCAACAGCAAAGGAGTGAGTGCCATGGAGACGGTAATGGTAAGTACCAGCAGATCGTACAGGGCCGTGGTCAGCAGCTGATGCTGCAGTGCCAGTTTGAACAGAACAAAGGCAAACTCCCCGCCGGCGGCCAGCAGCAGCCCAAGCCGCAGCGCCTCCTGGGTATGAAGCCGGCCTACGGTGCGGCCAACCAGCGTCAGCAAGGGACTTTTCAGCGCCAGCAGCAGGGTGGCCAGCCCCAGTACCTGCCAGGGATGACTGAGCAACAGGCTTAAATCCGCGGTCATGCCCACCCCCATAAAGAACAGCCCCAGCAGCAGGCCTTCAAAGGGGGCAATCTGGGATTCGAGCTCGTGACGATATTCCGAGTCGGCCAGCAGCAGGCCCGCCAGAAAGGCTCCCAGTGCCATGGACACACCGGCCCATTCCATCAGCCAGGCAGTGCCCATTACCACCAGCAGGGCTGTGGCGGTAGACACTTCCTGCAGTCCGCTTTTGGCAACCATACGAAATACCGGACGCAGCAGATAGCGACCACCCACAAATACAATCCCAATGCTGACCACCACCTGCAGCAGGTGCCAGAGTCCGTTATTGTCCGTGCTTTGGGCTGTCCCCAGCACCGGCACCAGTGCAATCAGCGGAATGGCAGCAATATCCTGAAACAGCAAAATGGCAAAGGCCTGGCGGCCATGAGGGCTGTTCAGTGCCTTGCGCTCGGCCAGCAGCTGCAGGCCCATGGCGGTAGACGACAGCGCCAGACCAAAGCCCAGCACCAGTGCCGTGTTGGCGGGCAGGGAAAATACCAGCCAGGCACCCAGCGCCAGCACCACACCGGTTAACACAACCTGTGCCAGTCCTGCCCCGAACACGGCACGGCGCATCACCCACAGCCGCCGCGGCGACAATTCAAGACCAATTAAAAACATCAGCATGACCACCCCCAGTTCTGATAACTGAGCCACACTCTGTGGTGCACTGATAAGGCCGGTAACCGAGGGGCCAAGAAGCACGCCCCCCAGCAGGTAGCCAAGCACGGCTCCCAGCTTGAGGCGTTTGGCAAGAGGAACCATAACAACTGCGGTCAGCAAAAAAATAACGCTGGCCTGCAACAGGCTACCGTCGTCGGGCATGAAAGCTCCTGAGCAGAAAAGAAATGCAAAAAGGGGAAGTGAGTTCAGTTTCGCATGGCGTTCAATAAAACGGAATAGTGCCTGCCGCCCTGCAGCGGGTTTTGATATCATTCACTTTTTAGCGAGGAAATTTCAGCCCTTGGACTCTACCGACGCCCTTGCCCTGTTTGATCCCCAAGGCCCGCTGGCCAGCGCCATTGACGGGTTTCTTCCCCGTGCCGCTCAGGTAGACATGTCGGCAGCGGTTATCCGTGCCATGAACGACAAGGTGCCGCTGGTGGTAGAGGCGGGCACCGGCACCGGTAAAACCTTTGCCTATCTGGCACCGGCGCTGGCTGCCGGCAAAAAGGTGGTGGTGAGCACAGGCTCACGCAATCTGCAGGAGCAGCTCTATCACAGGGATCTGCCCACCCTGATCAAGGCGCTGAATTACGCCTATCCGGTGGCATTGCTCAAGGGCCGCTCCAACTATCTGTGCATTGAACGGCTGGGCCGGCTCAGCGACGCGGTGCCCAGTCTGTCGTCGGCGGCACTGGCGGATCTGCAAACGGTCAGGCGCTTTGCACCGCTGACCACCAGCGGCGATGTGGGGGATATTCCCGGCCTGTCTGAGCGCAGTGACATTCTCGGACTGATTACCAGCACCAACGACAACTGTGCCGGCCGTGACTGTGCCCACTATCAGGATTGCTATCTGGTCAAGGCCCGTAACAAGGCCATGGAAGCCCAGGTGGTGGTGGTGAATCATCATCTGTTTTTTGCGGATATGGCGGTGCGTGATACCGGCTTTGGGCAGCTTATACCCGACGCCGAGGTCTGTATTCTGGACGAGGCCCATCAGCTGCCTGATATTGCCGGCCAGTATTTTGGTAAAAGCCAGTCCAGCCGGCAGTTTGGTGATTTAGCCAAGGATATGCGTCTGGCCCAGAAAACCGAGGCCAAAGATATGGCTCAGCTGTCCAAGGCCGCCGATCAGCTGGAGCGCTGTGCCCAGGACTTTCGGCTGGCCTTTGGTCTGGACACCGGCCGTGGCCAGCTGCGACAGGCACTGGCCCGGGCACCGGTGGCTCAGGCGCTGGCCAGACTGAATGAAAGCCTTGGCTTTACCCATGAAGTACTGAAGCTGGCGCTGGGGCGGGGAGAGCAGCTGGATCAGTGCTTTGAGCGTTTGATTGGTCTGCGTACAGAGCTGGATGCGCTGATCCGGGTAGAGGAAAATGGCCACTCCTTCTGGTATGACTGCAGCCGGCTGCATATTACCCTGCATAAAACTCCCTTGTCGGTGGCCGAGCGCTTTTCTGCCGAGCTTGCCCGGGAAAATACCAGCTGGATATTTACCTCGGCCACCCTGGCGGTCGGTGACAGCTTTGAGCACTTTTGTCATGATCTCGGCCTCAGCGAATGCCGTACCTTGCAATTGGACAGTCCTTTTGATTACCCTCGCCAGTCGCGGCTGTGCGTGCCGCGCTATTTGCCGGAAACCAGCGGTGCCGGCCGTGGCCACATGCTGGCCCAGACCCTGCTGGATACCCTGGAAAAGGTACCCGGAGGGACCTTTTTTCTGTGCACCAGCTATCAGGTGATGCGGGAAGTCGCCGAGGTACTGCGGGCCCGGCTGGATCGTACTGTATTGATGCAGGGCGAAGACAACAAGGTGCGGCTGCTGGAGCAGTTCAGCCAGGACGGCCGTGCCGTGCTGGTGGCCACCGGCAGTTTCTGGGAAGGCATCGATGTGCGCGGCAAGGCACTGCAGTGCGTGGTGATTGATAAACTGCCCTTTGCGGCGCCTGATGACCCCTTGCTCAGCGCCCGGCTGGAAGACTGCCGCCGCCGGGGCGAAGACGGCTTTGCCCGAGTGCAGCTGCCCAGGGCCATTATCACCCTGAAACAAGGCGTGGGCCGGCTTATTCGTGATGTGAATGATAAGGGCGCGCTGGTGATTGCCGATGCCCGTCTGGTTAACCGTGGCTACGGGGCCGATTTTATTGCCAGTCTGCCGGCCATGCCGCGTACCCGCAGCCTGCCGGCACTGAATGAATTTTTAATGAATCTGGAGTAATGCCATGAGCCTGTTAATGGCCATCGACACCGCCACCGAAGCCTGCTCGGCCGCGCTGTGGTACGAGGGTGATATTTTATCCCGCTATGAGGTTGCCCCCCGGGGACACACAGAGCTGATTTTGCCGATGGTGCAGTCTTTGCTGGATGAAGCAGGAATCACCCTGAGCCGGCTCGACGGTCTGGCCTTTGGCCGGGGGCCCGGCTCTTTTACCGGTGTGCGCATTACCCTTGGGGTGGCTCAGGGGCTGGCTTTCGGAGCCGGATTGCCGCTGTTGGGCGTGTCCAACCTGCAGGCCCTGGCTCAGGGCGCACATCGTTATACCGGCTGCACCACGGCCTTGAGCGCCATTGATGCCCGCATGGGGGAAGTTTATGTGGGCGGGTTTACGCTGACAGACGGAGTAATGAGTCCGACGCTGGCTGAAACCGTACAGCCCCCCGAGGCCGTTGCGATACCGCAGACCCGCTGGCAGCAGGCAGCCGGCAGCGGATTTGTTACCTATCCTGAACTGACAGCCCATGTACAGGGCCTGTGCGAAGCAGTGCCTTTTCCTGATGCCCGCGACATGCTGCCTCAGGCACGACAGGATCTGGCCGCCGGTCGTGTACAGACGGCCGCCGAAGCCCGGCCTGTGTATTTACGAGACAAGGTTACCTGGCAGAAACTGCCGGGTCGCTGAGGAGCAGGGGTGACCACTTTCTATTCGTTTGCCCGGGATGAGACACCCTTGCTGTTTCCCCAGCGGCCTTATCACCGCACCCGCCAGTGTGTACAGCGACGCCGGCGTCAGCGCCAGCGCTTGTTGCGCCAGTGGCACCGGCAACGCCGCCGCTGAGTTTTTTATTTGTTACAGAGCCTGCATGACTTATTTATATATTGACGATAACCAACAGCTTGCCGATTTTTGCCAGACCAGCGCCATTGTGCTGGCCATTGATACCGAATTTGTACGCACCCGCACTTATCATGCCCGCCCGGGGCTTTATCAGCTTAACGACGGGGAACGTACTGCCCTGATTGATCCGCTGGCGGTCACTGACTGTTCGCCGCTATGGCGGTTGCTGCATAACCCGGAGCGTTTGTGCCTGCTGCACGCAGGCGGAGAAGATCTGGAGCTGTTCCAGCATCAGAGCGGTGCCTTGCCGGCCCGGGTGCACGATACTCAGCTGGCAGCAGCTTTTCTGGGGCTGGGGGCTCAGCTTGGTTTTGCGCCTCTGGTGGAGCAGTTGCTGGGCGTGAGTCTGGACAAGGCCCATGCCCGCACTGACTGGCTGGCACGGCCTTTATCGGCGGAGCAGCTCAGCTATGCTGCCGATGATGTGATTTATTTATATCCGCTGTATGAAAAGTTGCATGCGCAGCTGGCAGAGAAAGGCTTTCTCGGCTGGTATGAACAGGAATGTGAAGCAGCAGTAAAACGCCGGGGGGAGAGTACGACGCCTGAGCTGGCTTATCTGGATATAAAAAACGCCTGGACGCTGGACCGGCAGGCCCTGGGTATTTTACAGCAACTGTGTGCCTGGCGGCTGAATGAAGCGCGCAAGCGGGATCTGGCAGTCAATTTTGTGGTACGAGAAGCCCACTTGTTCCGCGTGGCGGAGCGGGCACCGCAAAGTCTGACGGATCTGAACCGTCTGGGACTGGATCCCATGGAGATAAAACGGCATGGCAAAACGCTGCTGGCGCTGGTGCAACAGGCACTGAGCATGCCGGAGTCCTGGCCTGCGCCGGTAAAACGGCTGGTGGACTTTCCCGACTACAAGGCGGAGCTCAAACGTATTCGAACTGTGATTGAGCAGGCCGGGGAGGCTGCTGATGTGCCTGCCGAGCTGATCGCATCAAAGCGGATTATTCATCAGTACCTGAGCTGGAAATGGCGGCTGCAAGAGAGTGACAGTACGCCCCCCGTGCTGCTGCAGGGATGGCGCGGCGAGCTGCTGTCAGGCAAGCTGTAATCTCGGGCGTACGTCAGAATAGGTTGGGACGAGTCCCAACCTATTTTTCAGATTCCGGGTCAAGCCCGGAATAACGGTACACGTTACGAGTCGGCCTTGCTGTCATCATGCTCGGGGAACATGATGTTAAGCTCGAGCACAGACAGGTTATCTCCCTTCTGATCGAGCTGAACGGAAATCTGATCAAGTTCAATTTTCACGTATTTGCGGATCACTTCCAGAATGTCTTGCTTCATTTGTGGCAGATAATCAGGGGTATCACGCTGGCTGCGCTCGTGGGCCACAATGATCTGAAGTCGTTCTTTCGCCAGTTTGGCGCTGCTCTGGGTCTTTTTTGAACGGAAATAGTCCAGTAGAGACATGAATTAACTCCCAAAAAGTCGGCTGAAAAATCCTTTCTTTCCTTCTTCGAGGAATCGAAACTCCCGCTCTTCACCGAGCAGGCGGGCCACTGTGTCGGCATAGCAAAGACCGGCATCTGATTCGCTGTCGAGGATCACCGGCTCACCGGCGTTTGATGCCTTGAGCACAGCCTGAGACTCGGGGATCACACCCAGCAGCGGAATAGCCAGAATCTCCTGCACGTCTTCTACGCTCAGCATGTCGCCCCGGTTTACCCGCTCGGGAGAATAACGGGTCAGCAGCAGGTGCTCCTTAATGGGCTCTTTACCTTGTTCGGCACGGCGGGATTTGGAAGACAGGATACCCAGAATGCGGTCAGAGTCACGAACCGAGGACACTTCCGGGTTGGTGGTGACGATGGCCTCATCGGCAAAGTAGAGTGCCATCAGGGCACCGCTTTCTATGCCAGCAGGCGAGTCACAGATAATATATTCAAAGCCCATGTCGCTCAGATCATTAATGATCTTTTCGACCCCTTCCCGGGTGAGGGCATCTTTATCGCGGGTTTGCGACGCCGGCAGAATATAAAGCTGCTCGACCCGCTTGTCGCGAATAAGGGCCTGATTAAGGTTGGCGTCGCCGTTAATGACGTTAACAAAGTCATAAACAACCCGGCGCTCACAACCCATAATAAGATCCAGGTTACGCAGACCGATATCAAAATCGATGACCACCGTTTTATGGCCCAGTTTGGCCAGGCCGGTACTGATAGCTGCGCTGGAGGTGGTTTTACCCACGCCTCCTTTACCAGAGGTGACGACGATAATCCGTGCCATAAAGTGTGTTCCTAAAAGTAGAAAAAAATCACAGCCTGTCGAGTTTCAGTTGTTCACCCGATAGCGAAATACTGACTGCCTGTTCCCAATGCTCGCCCTGCAGGCCATCACTGAGCTGATAGTGTCCGGCAACAGACACCAGCTCGGGCATTAATTGCTGGCAGTAAATGCGGGCATTATCGTTACCTTTGGCACCGGCCACGGCGCGCCCGCGCAGCGCGCCATAAACATGAATGCTGTCGTCGGCAATGACTTCAGCACCGTTACTGACAGCGCCCAGAATAACCAGTGAGCCACTTTGGGCATAAATTTGCTGGCCTGAGCGTACCGGGCCCCTGTGTACCCGGGTGCCGGGCTGGTTGAGCAGGGCAGCAGGAGGGGACGGCTCGGCAGCAGCAGGCACCTTGCCGGAGGTCATCACGGCAAGGCCGGCGGCTCTGGCCGCGGCCCGGCCTTCGTCAGTAAGAATGCCGCTGACACCCACAGGCACCAGAGCAAGCTCACGCACGGCGGCAGAAAGCGCGATAAAATCCGGTACTTCGGTTAACTTTTCAATATTGATAACCAGTGGTGCGGCGCGGAAAAACTCCGGTGCCTGCGCTATCTTTTCCTGCAGTTGCTGTTTTACCTGAGCAATGTCGGGCGAGTTGATATGCAACACCGACAGGGTAAAGCTGCTGCCTTTCAATTCAATGCCACGCTCCGCCATAAGCGGCTGTCCCCCAAGGAAGTTATCCTTTTTGTTATTGGTCGTGCAGATGGTATAGTTTGCCGTCCTAACTGGCAATAAACCCGACGGATTATAGCAATTTCCATGTTGTGTGCAGTGTATAAAAGCCCCAAAAAGGCAGAAACCTATTTGTTTGTTGAACGCCGCGACGATTTCTCGCGCGTTCCCGCCCCCCTGATGGATACCTTTGGCACGCCGCAACTGGCGATGATGTTTAATCTTGCCAGTAAAACCCGTCTCGGGATTTCAGATATCGACAAAGTTCGCGCTGCCCTGAAGACACAGGGTTATTTTCTGCAGCTGCCGCCACCGCCGGAAAACCTGCTGAAAGAGCATCTGGCGCGGCAGGCCGCAGAAGGCAACGGGGAATAAGGACGCATTATGTACCAGCACATTGATCAGGAAGGCTTCGTTCTGCCTTATGCTACCGGCAAGGTAGTGTGCGTGGGACGCAGCTATCGTGAGCATGCCGAGGAGCTGAACAACGCGGTGCCCGATGCGCCTTTGTTGTTTATCAAGCCGGCCACCAGCCTGACTCCGATGAGCGAGCCGCTGGTTTTGCCGAAAAACCAGGGGCCGGTGCACCACGAAGCGGAAGTGGCTCTGCTGATTGGCCGTCGTCTGTGCAAGGCCGACGCTGAAACTGCCCTGAACGGGGTAGTGGGCGTTGGCCTTGCGCTGGATCTTACCCTGCGTTCGGTACAGGATGATCTGAAGGCCAAAGGCCAGCCCTGGGAGCGGGCCAAGGCCTTTGACGGCAGCTGCCCCATGGGGCCCTTTGTGGCACCCGACTTGCTGCCGCCACTGCAGCAGCTGGTATTTTCTCTGGAGGTGAACGGCGAGCCGCGGCAGACAGGTGATACCGCCTTGATGATGTGGACCATGGGGGAGCTGCTGGCCGATATCAGCCACAGTTTTACTCTGATGCCCGGCGATATTGTTCTGACCGGCACGCCCAAAGGAGTGGCTGAGCTCAACCCCGGAGATTCCCTCAGGTTAACCCTGAATCAACAGTTTGCCGTTGAGGCGAAGGTAGCGAAATAAATGCAGGCGAATTTCTGGCAGACCAAAACCCTTGAGCAAATGACCGACGAGGAATGGGAAGCCTTGTGTGACGGTTGCGGTAAATGTTGTCTCAACAAATTGATTGATGACGAAACCGAGGAGCTGGTGCATACCAATGTCGCCTGCGAGCTGCTCAACACGCACAGCTGTGCCTGCAGTGACTATGTAAATCGCTTTGCCCGGGTGCCCGATTGCCTGAAGATCACCCGGGAGCAGCTGAGCGAATTTTACTGGCTGCCGTCTACCTGTGCTTACCGTGTGCTGGCAGAGGGTAAGGCACTGCCGTCCTGGCATCCGCTGCGCACCGGCTCCAAGAGTGCCATGCACAGAGCCGGTCAGTCTGTGCGGGGCAAGGTAGTCCCCGAGTCAAAGGCCGGAGACTGGGAAGATCATATTATTACCTGGGCCGGTTAGTCGTATTGAACAGCATACCGTCACTCCGGGCCTGGCCCGGAGTCCTTAACCCCTTGCTGCCGCCAGTCTTATCAGAATAAACAATCCCGCCAAGCCGGCCAGCACCGCAAAAATCCCCATCAGCCACTGGGGCATGGTCAGTCCCAGCCATTGCCAGTCGATGGAGGAGCAGTCACCGCTGGGATAAAATACCGCCGGCCACCAGGCATCCAGCTGAAACCAAACCGGAAACTCTGCTACCGTGGAACATTGATGAAAGGGTGACGGGTTGAGCTGATAATCCACATGCTCTTTTGCCAGTAAAAAACCTTCTACCGACGCGGCCAGCCAGCCGGTCAGTGCCAGTGCTCCGGGAACGCCGTTGCCCGATGCAAGCCAGCCCAGCGCACCGGCCAGGATCACGCCGGCCAGAGCGGCCCGCTGATAGACGCACATGACGCAAGGGGCGTAGCCCTGTACATACTGAAAAAACAACGCTGTTAATAACAGCGACAGGCTGCCCAGGGTGAGCAACGCCCAGGCGGTGCTGCTGCGTGAAAAGCGAAGCAGCCGCCCGCTTGTGACCGGCTGGTCCGCTCTGTTATTATTTTGCGCACTTTTTACCATTCACTAACCTTGCCTTATCAGAGGGTTTTATGATCATCAAGGCTCAAAGCCCTGCGGGATTTGCGGAAGAATATATCATAGAGTCCATCTGGAACAGTCAGTTTCCGCCGGGCTCCATTTTGCCGGCGGAGCGTGAGTTGTCGGAGCTGATTGGCGTGACCCGGACCACATTGCGGGAAGTGCTGCACCGGCTGGCGCGGGATGGCTGGCTGACCATTCGCCATGGAAAACCTACCCGGGTCAATAATGTGTGGGAGACATCGGGGCTGAATATTCTGGAAACCCTGGCAAGGCTTGATGCCGATAAAACGCCTGAGCTGATAGAGCATCTGCTGTCGGCCCGCACTCATATCAGCAGTATTTTTATTCGCAGCGCCATTCGTCAGTATCCACAGCAGGTATGCGAGGCTGTCGCCGGCCTGAGCCGGGTGACTGATAATGCAGAGTCTTTTGCTGCCTTTGACTATGAGTTGCATCGTCAGCTGGCGTTTGCGTCGGGCAACCCTATCTACGGACTGATCCTTAACGGTTTTAAAGGGCTTTATTGCCGCGTAGGTCGGGAATATTTCGCGGTGCCGCAAGCCCGTGCGCTGGCCACAGCGTATTATCGCACGCTGGCGGACTATGCGGAGCAGAGCATGGCCGATGCGGTGGTTGAGCGAATTCGGGAATATGGCCGCGCCTCAGGACTGTTATGGCAGCAGATCCGTGACTCAGACCATTAAGAAAAGATGCCGGAGCACGTCCGGCATGAGATCAGGCCTGTGCATTTTTGGCCGGGCAGCGGCCTAACAGGGTGCCGCTGCCATCGGCTTCCTCCTGCTCCAGCAAGACATCAAAGCCCCACAGACGGTGCACGTGTTTGATGACTTCATGGCAGGAGTCGGACAGCGGGATCCGGTTGTGCGGCACATGTCGCAGGGTTAAGGAACGGTCACCTTTTATCTCGACGTTATAGACCTGAATGTTGGGCTCCAGGTTGGACAGGTTATATTGGTTCGACAAAGTCTGACGTAATTGCCGGTAACCGGCTTCATCATGAATGGCAGAAATTTCGAGATAATTGCGGGTGTCGTCGTCAGCCACTGCAAACAAATGCATATCGCGCATTACCTTGGGTGACAGGAACTGACTGATAAAGCTCTCGTCCTTGAAATTTTCCATGGCAAAGTGCAGCGTTTTTATCCAGTCTGAACCCGCTATATCCGGAAACCAGTGTTTGTCTTCTTCGGTGGGGTGTTCGCAGATGCGACGAATGTCCTGAAACATGGCAAAGCCCAGGGCATAGGGGTTGATGCCGGAATAGTATTTGCTGTTATAAGAAGGCTGAAACACCACATTGGTGTGGCTGTGCAGTATTTCCATCATAAAGCGATCCGTTACCAGACCTTCGTCATACATATGCTGACAAATGGTGTAGTGCCAGAAGGTCGCCCAGCCTTCGTTCATGACCTGGGTTTGCTTCTGCGGATAAAAATACTGACTGATCTTGCGTACTATGCGTACTACTTCCCGCTGCCAGGGCTCCAGCAGGGGGGCGTGTTTTTCAATAAAATACAACAGGTTTTCTTCCGGCTCCCTGGGGTAGCGGATCTTCTGCTGCTGCTTTTCGTCCTGCATGCGGGGCAGGGTGCGCCACAGCTCGTTGACCTGAGTCTGCAGGTAAGCCTCCCGTGCTTTCTGCCGGCGGCGTTCTTCCGCCAGTGACAGCTTTTGTGGCCGCTTGTAGCGGTCTACGCCATAGTTCATCAGGGCATGGCAGCTGTCGAGCAGGGCTTCTACTTCGGTGACACCGTATTTTTCTTCACATTCATTAATGTAGTGTTTGGCAAACAGCAGATAGTCAATAATGGACTCGGCATCGGTCCAGGTTTTAAACAGATAGTTATTCTTGAAGAAAGAGTTATGGCCATAACAGGCATGGGCCATGACCAGCGCCTGCATGGGCATGGTGTTTTCTTCCATCAGATAGGCAATGCAGGGGTTGGAATTGATCACGATTTCATAAGCCAGCCCCATTTGACCGCGCTTGTAGTTCTGCTCGGTCTGAATAAACTTTTTGCCATAAGACCAGTGATGGTAACCAATGGGCATGCCGATACTGGAGTAGGCATCCATCATCTGCTCACCGGTAATAATTTCTATCTGATTAGGATAGGTAGTCAGGCCGTAGTGCTCGGCAATACGGATAATTTCCTTGTGATAGGCTTCGAGCAGCTCGAAGGTCCAGTCTGGGCCGTCGCTGAGCGGCCGGCCTTTTTTCAGTGCTTGGGCCATAAGTTACCTCACGCAACCTGTTTTCTGAACAGCTCCCGGAATACGGGGTAGATATCGTCTGCTGCACGAATATGCTCCATGGCAAAGGAAGAATACTCCCGGGCAATGGTTTCATATTCATGCCACAGGCTTTGATGGGCCCGGTTGGTGATTTCAATATAGGTGTAGTAACGCACCAGGGGCATGATGTCCTTTTGCAGTAGTTGCCGGCACAGGGGAGAGTCGTCTGCCCAGTTATCGCCATCTGACGCCTGAGCGGCATAGATATTCCACTGATCGGGCGGATAGCGTTCGTTCATCACCTCTTTCATCAGCTGCAGGGCGCTGGACACAATGGTGCCGCCGGTTTCCTGGGAGTAGAAGAACTCCTGCTCATCTACCTCTTTGGCCTGAGTGTGATGACGAATAAACACAACATCCACGTTTTTGTAGCTGCGGGTAAGAAACAGATACAGCAGCAGGTAAAAGCGCTTGGCCATGTCTTTGGTGGCCTGATCCATGGAGCCGGACACATCCATCAGGCAGAACATGACGGCCTGAGTAGAGGGCACCGGCCGCTTCACAAAATTGTTGTAGCGCAGATCAAAGGTGTCGATGAAAGGCACGGCGGCAATACGCCGCTTCAGCTCGGAAATTTCATCTTCCAGCTCCTGGATCCGGGCATAGTTTTCTGCCGGGCGCTTGCCAAGCTCGGCCAGCTCCTGCTCCAGATCCGCTACCGAACGCTTCTTGCCAGACTGCAGGGCAATACGCCGGGCCAGTGACTGACGCAATGAGCGCACCACGTTAATATTGGCGGGTACGCCATCGGCAGTGTAGCCGGCCCGAAAGGTTTTCATCTCGCTGATTTTGTTCAGCTTGTTTTTTTCCAGGTTGGGCAGCTCCAGGCCGTCGAACAGCAGATCCAGGTATTCGTCCTTGGAGATCTGAAATACAAAATCATCCTGACCTTCTCCCTGGTTGCTGGCATCACCCTGATCGCTGCCACCACCACCGCCCCCGGAAGGGCGGTCTACCTTGTCTCCTTTAATAAACTGATCGTTACCCGGGTGCACCTGATCCCTGTGCCCCCCTTTGCCGTGATGAAAAAAAGGCTCGGAAATGTCTCGTGTCGGAATGGAGACACTCTCACCCTGATCGATGTCCTGAATACTGCGTTTGAGTACCGCATCGGAAACCGCCTTTTTAAGTTGTTGTTTGTAACGGCGGATAAAGCGCTGCCGGTTTACAGCGCTTTTGTTGCGGCCATTCAGTCGTCTGTCGATAAAATGCGCCATGGTTCCCCCAACTGATCACTATCAGCTTGATTTTCGTACTCGCAGGTACCATTCGGACAGCAACCGTACCTGCTTGCGGGTGTAGCCTTTTTCCATCATGCGATCCACAAAGTCGTCGTGCTTCTTCTGCTCGTCGGCACTGGTTTTGGCATTGAAGGAAATAACCGGCAACAGCTCTTCGGTATTGGAGAACATTTTTTTCTCGATAACGGTTCTGAGCTTTTCGTAGCTGGTCCAGTTGGGATTTTTTCCGGCGTTGTTGGCCCGGGCCCGCAGCACGAAGTTAACGATTTCGTTACGGAAATCTTTCGGGTTGCTGATGCCGGCAGGCTTTTCAATTTTCTCCAGTTCGGCGTTAAGGGCCGCGCGATCAAACAGCTGGCCGGTATCCGGATCCCGGTATTCCTGATCCTGAATCCAGAAATCGGCGTAGGTAACATAACGGTCAAAGATGTTCTGACCGTACTCGGAGTAGGACTCAAGATAAGCAGTCTGAATCTCCTTGCCGATAAACTCCACGTATTTGGGGATCAGATAGCCCTTGATAAACTCGAGATAACGGTCGTGTACATCTTGCTGGAATTGCTCCCGCTCAATCTGTTGCTCCAGTACATAGAAAAGGTGTACCGGGTTGGCGGCCACTTCGGCGTGGTCAAAGTTGAATACCCGTGACAGTATCTTGAACGCAAAGCGGGTAGACAGGCCATTCATGCCTTCGTCTACGCCGGCATAGTCACGGTATTCCTGATAGGACTTGGCCTTGGGATCCGTGTCTTTCAGGGTTTCGCCGTCATACACCCGCATTTTGGAGTAGATGCTGGAGTTATCAGGCTCTTTCAGCCGTGACAGCACGGTAAACTGCGCCAGGGTTTCAAGTGTGCCCGGAGCACATTTAGCGGTAGACAGTTCACTGTTGGTGAGCAATTTCTGGTAAATCTCAACCTCTTCGGTGACGCGCAGGCAGTAAGGCACCTTGACGATGTAAACCCGGTCGAGGAAAGCCTCATTGTTCTTGTTGTGCTTGAAGTGCTGCCATTCCGATTCGTTGGAGTGGGCCAGAATAATGCCGTCAAAGGGCAGGGCAGAGAGTCCTTCAGTACCGTTATAGTTGCCCTCCTGAGTCGCGGTGAGCAGCGGGTGCAGCACCTTGATGGGGGCCTTGAACATTTCCACGAATTCCATCATGCCCTGGTTGGCCTTACACAGCGCCCCTGAGTAGGAATAGGCATCGGCGTCGTCCTGGGCATAGTGCTCCAGCTTGCGAATGTCTACTTTGCCCACCAGTGAGGAAATATCCTGGTTGTTGTCGTCACCGGGTTCGGTTTTGGCCACGGCAATCTGGTCGAGAACCGAGGGGTACACCTTTTCTACCCTGAATTTGGTGATATCGCCACCGAACTCATGCAGACGCTTGACTGCCCAGGGCGACATAATGGAGCGCAGATAGCGCCGCGGAATGCCATACTCCTGTTCCAGAATAGGGCCGTCTTCTGCCATATCGAACAGACAGAAGGGATGGTCATTGACCGGTGAGCCCTTGATGCGGTAGATGGGCACTTTTTGCATCAGTGCTTTGAGGCACTCAGCCAGGGACGACTTACCGCCCCCCACAGGGCCCAGCAGATAAAGAATTTGTTTCTTTTCTTCCAGCCCCTGAGCAGCGTGCTTGAGGTAGGAAACGATTTGCTCGATGCTTTCTTCCATGCCGTAAAAGTCGGCGAAAGCAGGATAACGGGCAATTACCCGGTTGGAAAACAGCCGGCTGTATCGTGGCACCTGAGCGGTGTCGATCATTTCCGGCTCGCCAATGGCCATCAGCAACCGCTCGGATGCGGAGGCATAACAGCTTTTATCTTCACGGCACAGGTCGAGAAATTCCTGCAGGCTGTATTCCTCTTCCTTGGCCTTTTCATAGCGCGATTGATAGTGCTCGAAAATACCCATGGTCATTCCCCCTGATTTACTTTCGGCTCACTTAAGATGACAGAGCCTTGCGCACACGAATTTCATTTCTCTGTAGATAAGGTTAGTCATGGTTTTGTTATTGCGCTCGTGTAAGACACGGAAAAAACTAACAATTGTTTAATTTTATGACGGTCGGCCGCGAGGGCGGCAAGTGAAGAGATTATCTGACTGGCAGGTTAACCATGACGTTAACGTAACGTTGTTTTTGAGATCGGCTTGTAGTGTGTTTTTTTGTGGTTTTTACGTTGACTTCACATTTTGCTCCGGTTACATTGAACGAGCATCACGGTCTGACCATTTGCTGCCAAGCAATGAAAGCAACTTGTTAGGTGAGATGCGTAGCTCTGTTTAAGCACGTTTCCGTTTGTTTGACCCTCGCTTGCCGAGGGTTTTCTTTTATCTGTTGCTCGGTATTACCTTGACGTTAACGTAAGTCCTGAGGTCTGGATGTTCGATTATTTTGAACATCTTGAACACCAAATTCTCGTTTCACTTCGCCTTTTGTTTGCTTAATCTTGTCTGCAATGACTCGGTTTTCCGCTGTTTATTCAGTATTTTCGATTTTATTTATACCCACTTTGCATCCAGGAGCGTTGTGATGAGCAAGACCCTTATTTTGAAATCCAGTATTTTGGGTGATTATTCTGCGTCAGGCATGTTGACCGACTATTTTGCTGCCCGGCTTGATGAGCCCGGTATCAAAATACGGGATCTGGCCGATGCACCATTACCCATGCTGGACGGTGACGGAGCCATGGCACTGCGCGGTGGTGAGCATCTGAATGAGCAGCAGCAAGCGCTGCTGGCGCTGTCTGACGAACTGGTGAATGAGCTGAAAGAGGCGGAACGTATTGTGATTGCCGCTCCCATGTATAACTTTCATGTACCGGTTCAGCTTAAAGCTTGGATTGATCTGGTGTGCCGGGCCGGTGTGACATTCCGTTATACTGACAAAGGTGCCCAGGGCCTGCTTGAGAACAAGATGGCGATTGTCATTACCACTCGTGGTGGCCTGCATAAAGACACAGCTCACGACATGATCACCCCCTACATGCGTACCATTCTTGGTTTTCTGGGTATTACAGAGGTGGAGTTTGTGTATGCTGAGGCCATGGGCATGGCTGAAGAGCTGCGCGAGCAACAGCTTGATGACGCCAAAAAGCAGCTGACCCGGCTTGCCAAGGGATAATATAAAAGAGGCTGCCGAAGCAGCCTCTTTTTTATCAGTCGAACTGCTGGCGAATGCAGCGCTCAAGAATACCAATGGTCTGATCCACGTGCTCTTTTTCCATGATCAACGGCGGAGACATGGCGATGGCATCACCCAGCGAACGCAGCATCAGCCCCTGTTGCCAGGCATTGGTCTGAACGCCCGGGCCTGTGCTGCCGGTCTTGCCTGCCGGCGCTTCAAATTCGACGGCGGCAATCAGTGAGTAGTTACGAATATCAATCACACCCGGCAGCCCCTTGAGGCTGTGCAGGCCCTGCTCGAAGTACTGGCTGATATCACCATTGGCCGCACCACGCTGATACAGTCCTTCCTGCTCATAGACATCCATGGTGGCCATGGCGGCAGCACAGGCCAGCGGATGAGCAGAATAGGTATAGCCATGGTAGAACTCAACGCCTGCGGCACTGCCTTCCATCACCGCATCATGAATATGGTCACCACACAGCACGGCACCCATGGGAGCGGCACCGTTGGTCAGGCCCTTGGCGGTGGTCATGATATCGGGCAGCACGTCAAAGGTCTGGCTGGCAAAGGCATTGCCGGTACGGCCAAAGCCGCAAATCACTTCATCAAAAATCAGTACGATGCCGTGCTGGTCACAGATCTCACGAATACGCTTAAGGTAGCCCACCGGCGGCGGCAATACGCCACCGGCACCGGTGATCGGCTCTATGATCACGGCGGCAATGCGGCTGGCATCGTGCAGGTGGATCAGTTTTTCCAGCTCGTTGGCCATTTCCACCCCGCCATGGAGCGGCAGGCCGCGGGAAAAGGCGTTGCGGGACAAGTCCTGAGTATGGGACAGATGATCCGTGGGCAGCCACTGGCCAAAGGCCTTGTAGTTACCGGTAATGCCACCCACTGAAATGCCACCAAAGTTCACACCGTGATAGCCGCGCTCACGGCCGATAAACAGCTGACGTCCGCGGTCGCCCCTGGCGTGATGATAGGCCAGCGCCATCTTGAGAGCAGTTTCTACTGACTCCGAACCTGAGTTGGTGTAGAACACCTTGTTCAGGTTGCCCGGGGCCAGGTCGGCCAGGCGCTCGGACAGCTCAAAGGCCAGCGGGTGCCCGAAGCCAAAGCAAGGAGCATAGTCCAGCTCACGTGCCTGACGGGCAATGGCTTCGGCAATATGCGGGTTGCCGTGGCCGGCGTTGCAGCACCACAGACCGGCGGTCATGTCGAGTACCTGACGGTTATCGTCCGTGGTCCAGTACATGCCCTTGGCACCGGTCAGCATACGCGGGCTGGCTTTAAAACCCTTGTTGGGGGTGAAGGGCATCCAGTGAGCATTCAGTGATTGTTGATTCATTGCAGCACTCTCTCAGACTCTTGTTATATGACGCTTATCGCTAAGTAACTGCCAGTGTGAATAAAATGTAATGAAGATAAAATGACAAGGTTTCAACGTTCAGTTTGGTCCGAGTCAACCCGGGCGACCTTTGGTGTCGCTTCAGGCTGGCAGCATGGCAAATCGTTTTCTTTTAAGGACGCAATATGTGGCTTGATCCTCAGCATATGGAAATGACTGCCAGCGGGCATTTTGAGATACGGCTGGAGCAGCCTTTTGCTATCCACTTTCGTTATTCCTGCTGGCGCAGCGGACTGGTATGTGAGCGCCGTGAGCAGGGGCGTTGGGTGACGGATGCGCATACCGACTATGGCATGGCGCTGCTGGATATTGCCCGGCTGGCCGGCGAACAGAGTGTGCCCGGCAGGTTTGCCGGACAAATTCCGGTGTCCGTTCGCCGGGCGGTACAGCCTTATTTTTATCAGCAAACCCGTTTATTGCAGTGGCTGGCGCGAGAGCCCGCCGCCGGCGAGCTATTTGCTCATTCTCCCCATCTGCTGTGGTTACTGGTGGCTCATAGTGAACTGGAAGGCTGGCCTGCCATCCAGGTCAGCGCGCTGCTGAGTGCGCCAAGAAGAAACGTAGTGCAGGCGCTGGGCGGTGAGGGCAGCAAGGCGCTGCTTAAATTGCTGGGGCGGGTGCAGCTGGTACGCGGCGACCTGAAAGAGTGCCGCTTGTTGCTGCAGCTGTGCCGGGAGCAGACGCCCATGATGTTGCGGGTGCTGGCGCAGCAACCAGCGCTGACCATTTATCATGTGTTGTTTGCTGTACGTTTTCCTGAGCTGCTGCAGAGCCGGTTTATGCTGTTAAACGAGGTGAGCAGATTTTCCAGCTGCGATGCACTGACGGCCAGACTGAAGAGTATATCGCGGATCTGGCAGGATGTGCTGAGGCTGGCGGAGGCATTGAATATTCCCGATGCCGGCCGGGCACTGAACCGCTGCGCTGATATGGATGCGCTCAACCGGCTGCATGATCGCTGGACCGACAGGCTGAACCGGCAACATTGTCTGGCAGCCCACGGCAGCATGTATTTTCCTGCGCCACCATTACCGGGTAATGAGCATATAATCCCGATTGAAACCCTCGAAGATCTGCAGGCAGAAGGCAGATTGATGCGCCACTGTGTAGCCAGCTATGTCAATCGTATAATGGCGGGGGAGTGTTATATTTACCGGATTATGCAGCCACAGCGGGCTACCTTTGAGCTGGGATATTCGCAGGGCCAGCTCACAGTGATGCAGGTACAGTTGCAGCGCAACCACAGGGCCAGTAATGAGACTCACCAGGCCATTCATGACTGGTTGCGCCGGGAGAATGATAAGCAGAGAAATTATGCCAACATACAAACGGGTTAATAAGAACTGACACCGCCAATAAAAAAAGCCTGCTCGTAAGCAGGCTTTTTTATCTGGTGCGTTCTAGTGGATTCGAACCACCGACCCCCACCATGTCAAGGTGGTGCTCTAACCAACTGAGCTAAGAACGCGTTTATATAAAACTGGTGCGTCCTAGTGGATTCGAACCACCGACCCCTACCATGTCAAGGTAGTGCTCTAACCAACTGAGCTAAGGACGCTAAATTTGTTTCAGTTATCTGGTGCGTTCTAGTGGATTCGAACCACCGACCCCCACCATGTCAAGGTGGTGCTCTAACCAACTGAGCTAAGAACGCAGACTGCCTTCAGGCGCTGCGTATACTAGCCAAGGGGGACAGAGGGGGCAAGCATTTTTTGTTCCATAACAACCGGATGGAGAACAAATGCTCAGCCCGGTGATAAATCACAGCGACGCAGAAAGGTTTGCCAGGCTTTGGCATGCTCCAGAGTGAGCTGACGATATTCAGTGTACAGGCGGCTGTTCAGGCCGCTGGCATACCAGGCACGATATTCAGCCATGGCGTCAGCCCGTTCGGGCGGTGGTTGCAGGCTTTGTTCAAGCAAGGGAGCCAGCCGCACAAAATGACGATCCAGCTCGGTCAGCTGGGCCTGAATATCCTTGATGTAATAGTGCTCCATGGCGTTACGCAGACGTTTGGCATCGTCCTGCCCGGCGGGGCCGCAATTAAATTGCTCAAGCCGGCCCAGAAAAACCAGGCTTTCGCTGAGATAGTGCCGGGCACTGTGCAGTGAGTAATACAGCTCCCCCAGATAGTAGTTGTTATAAAGACCGCTGAGCTGTTCGGTGAATTCTTCACTGCTTACCACAGTGGCCCGTGACTGCAGAGGGTTAAGGCCGGCAAACAGGGAGAAGGCATTGTAAGTGGCCTGAAAACCACTGTGATCCGCAGGCACCGAGCGGGCTCTGGGTGTCAGTGCGGCACGAATATCAGGCTCGGCTATCATCATGTTCCAGTAAAACCCGGGCAGCAGGGGAGCTTTTTGGGCTTTAAGTTCACTGAGCCAGTGAGTGAGACTGTCGTTGTTGCTTTGTGCAAGGCAGGTATTCAGGCCCTGTTGAAACTGCAGATGATACATAAATACAGGACCGGCCTGCTGGCTTTTACCTACCGGACCGTTATGCTCGCTGACCAGGCCCAGCAGGCGGCACTCACCCAGTTTAAGGGTATCGAGCAGGCCTGCACTGATGCGGGGCTGCTGTACCTGCAGTTCACGCTGCCCCGGCAAGGACGGCAACGGGGCCGGAGCCCTGAGCTCGGGAGGAGCTGTATCCAGCACATTAGCCACCCGAGCCAGGTAGGTATCAAAAGAGAGTTTAAGTGTTTGCCGGTCGTTACAGCCCGTCAACCAAAGGCAAACCAGCACTGTCGCGATGATGAACCTGTTCATAAATTCTGCGTAACCGCCATATCAGTAAGAACGCCGCTATGGTCAAGCCTACCAGAAAACCAATCCAGAAGCCGTGCGGACCCATGGCAGGAACTATCCAGTCGGTCAGCCCCAGCACCATGCCCACGGGCAGACCGCAGCACCAGTATGAGAACAGCGTAATATAAAAAATGACTTTTGTGTCTTTATAACCGCGCAATGCCGCTGCGGTAATCACCTGCACCGAGTCGGAAATCTGATAAAGTGATGCCAGCAGCAACAGGCTGGCGGCCAGCTCCAGCACAAAGCTGTTATCAGTATAAATGCCGCTGATCTGATAACGGGCGAGGGCGGTGGCCAGACCGGTAAACACGGCCGCCAGTGCACCAAATCCAATACCGGTCAAGCTGGCAATTCTGGCCTGATCAGCCTGATGTTCTCCCAGGCTGTGACCCACCCGTATGGTCAGTGCCATGCCAAGGCTGAGTGGCAGCATAAAAATAATGCTGGAGAAGTTGATGGCGACCTGATGACCGGCCACTACATCGGCTCCCAGCGGAGCCAGCAACAGCGCGACCACGGTAAACAGGGTGACTTCACAGAAAATGGCCATGGCAATAGGAAAACCCAGCCGGAAAATTCGTCCGATGCGAGCCATGTCGGGAGCCGTGATATTGGCAAACACTGCAAAATGGTTGAGTAAGGCAGAGCGCTTGGTGTAAACAATCATGGCCACCAGCATGGCCCAGAACACCAGTGCAGAGGCATAGCCACAACCCACACCTCCGAGCTGGGGAAAGCCCAGTTTACCGTGGATCAATATGTAGTTGGCGGGGACGTTAATAGCCAGTCCGATAAAACCAATGACCATGGTAGGGCGTGTATGTGACAGGCCTTCACTGAAATTGCGCAGCACCTGATAAAGTGCGTAGGCGGGCATGCCCCAGAGAATACCGTGCAGATAGCCGGTGGTTTTTTCTGCCAGCAATGGCTCCACATCCATCCAGTGCAGTATCATGGGGGAGAAATACAGTGCCAGCGAGGCAGGAACGATCACCATCAGGGTAAGCCAGAAGCCCTGATGCACAGCGCCGGCCACTTCATGGTGCCGGCGGGCTCCGTTAAGCTGAGAAATAATGGGAGTGAGTGCCATCACGACTCCCTGTACCAGCAAAATAATGGGCAGCCAGAAGCTGGTGGCCACGGCCACGGCGGCCATATCGGTGGCACTGATCTGGCCGGCCATGACGGTGTCAACAAAGCTCATGGTGGTTTGTGCTACCTGAGCCACCAGAATGGGACCACACAAACGCAGCAAATGGCGCGTTTCTGTGAAATATGCAGAGAATGACATGGTTTTCTCACCTGAAAGCCGCAATCGGCAAACGCCTGCCGAAGAGCGAAATGGGATAAAGCAGAGTTAGGACGGGGTTATATTGGCCCTGATGCCGGAAATATAACCGTTAACACTGTTTTTTCCCATTATTTTTCACTGTTTTGCTATGGATTAACGCGATGTTTACCGGAATTGTTCAGGGGCAGGGCACCCTGCTGAATATTATCAAAAAAGCGGACTTTCAAACTCACGTGCTGGCCATGCCGGATGAGCTGTTGCCCGGCCTGGAGCTGGGTGCCTCTGTGGCTCACAATGGTTGCTGTCTTACCGTCACTGCCATTGAAGAGGACAAGGTCAGCTTTGACCTGATGCAGGAAACCCTGAGAGTGACCAACCTGGGGGGATTAAATGCAGGTGACAAGGTGAACCTGGAGCGGGCGGCCCGTTTTGGCGATGATATTGGCGGCCATGCCATGTCGGGCCACATTATCGCCATGAGCGAGCTGCTGGAGCGCACTGAAACCGAGACCAACACCACACTGCGCTTTGCCGTACCCGAGGGGCTTGGGAGATATCTGTTTACCAAGGGCTATATCGGCATTGATGGGATCAGCCTGACATTGGGCGACGTCACCGGCAGTCATTTTCTGGTGCACCTTATTCCAGAAACGCTGGCCCGCACTAACCTGGCCCGGGTGCAGCCCGGCTATCGTGCCAATATTGAGATTGATCCGCAGACTCAGGCGATAGTGGACACGGTTGAGCGGGTACTGAGCAGCCGTGAATAACAGGCGAATGATACCGGGCAAGCCCGGTATTTTTAACTTGACAAAGTTATGCCAACATACAAATGGGACTGTTTAAAAATACTGCTCATCATCAGCATCAACGCTGACTTCAACCTCATCACTGATCTCGTTTCGCACCACGCGTAAATGCATGGGATTACAACAGGCCTGGCAATCTTCGTAATAATCCTGATCACCGGCGCTGGCATCTACCTCAATGCGGGTGTGATGACCGCAATGAGGGCAGATAATATTCCGTTCAAAATAATCACGCATAGAAATCTCCCGATAATCAGGCTTCCGGCAGGCTCTGGCAGGAGCGACCACCATCAATGGCAATAATCTGGCCGGTCAGGTAGGCCGGCCCCTGAAGTAAAAACCGGACTGTGTCAGCAATTTCAGACGGCGTGCCCAGCCGCCCCATGGGCACTGAATCCAGTACTCGCTGCTTTTGTTCGTTATCAAGTTCATGTTCAGGCCAGAGAATAGGACCCGGTGCAATACCGTTAACCCGCACCTGCGGAGCCAGCTCGGCAGCCAGTGCCCGGGTCAGGGTGACCAGCGCATTTTTGGCCATGCTGTAGGGCAGGTGGTCTTTCAGACCGTTGGCCGCGTGTATATCAAGCAAATTCACTATGCTGCCGCGCTCCTGTCTGAGTGACGGCAGCAGCGCCTGGCTCAGCAACAGTGGCGCTGCCGCATTGGTGGCAGAGAGTTCCAGCCAGTGAGCCGGAGTAATGTTGCCAAAACGGGTGGGATAAAAGGCAGAGGCATTGTTAATCAGTGCACTGACATGGCCGAAGCATCCCATGGCGCTGTCGGCCATGGCATTAATGGCATTCAAATCGGTCAGATCCTGCTGCAGCAGCTTTACGCTGCCCGCGCGGAGCCGGTTCAGCTCTTCTGCCAATACCCGGGCCTCATGCTCACTGTGATGGTAATGCACTATCAGGTCCATTCCTTGCCGGTGCAGCATGCGGCTGATGTCAGCACCAATGCGTCTGGCGGCACCGGTGATCAAGGCCACTTGGGTCATGATATCTCCTGGCTGGCAATAATATTGCTCAAACTCAGTTTGGCTTGCTTGATATAGGCTTCACCAAACAGGTTTATGTGATTAAGCAGGTGATAGAGATTATAAATTTCCCGCCGCTGCCAGTAACCATCATCACGAGGCCAGACGGCATCATAGCCCTGGTAAAAAGCCTGAGGAAACTGGCCGAACAGCTCTGTCATGGCGATATCTGCTTCTCTGTCACCAAAATAACTGGCAGGGTCAAAAATCACTCCCTGACGCTGATAAAATCCGAGGTTGCCACGCCATAAATCGCCATGCAACAGGCAGGCCTCGGGCTGATGTCCTGCCAGCCGGTTTTTGATGGCACCGGTTATCTCTTCAATATCACCAAAACGAATGCCTTGCTCTTCCAGAAGCTGCAGCTGCCAGCCAACACGTTGTTCGGCAAAAAAGGTCGCCCACTTTTTATGCCAGGCATTGGGCTGCACTGTGGTGCCGATAAAGTTGTCTTCGTCCCAGCCATACATGGACTGAGTACTGCCCTGATGCAAATGAGCCAGCTGCCGCCCCAGCATATGCCAGTCCTGATCCTGTGCCTGCCCCAGACGCAGATACTCCAGCACGATAAAACTGCTGTTAACCGTAGTCCCGCAGCAAACGGGGCGGGGCACTCTGAGTGTCTGCGTATTAAGCAGATGCTCAAGGGCAGTCCATTCGGCACGGAACATATCCAGCGCTGCACGGTCATTTAGTTTAACAAAGAATATATGCTGGCCATCGCTGACGCGGTAAGCCTGATTGATTTCACCGCCACCCAAAGGCGAGCGTTCACTCACATGAAACTCGGCATTAATGGCATCGCTTATCTGACTGGCAATGGCTGGCCACATAGACTGTTCACTCCGGTAACGCAGGTTTTGCCACCAGTATAGGCTAAAAGCGGTTGCCTTCAGTGACTTAACCGAAAAGGAAAAAGCATGATAGAACGCATCAAGCAATGGCTGAATTCTACCCCCGAACACGATACCCCCGCCTTGCAGGAAGAAGTGGCGGTAGCCGCCCTGTTAAGTGAGGTCATGCTGGCAGACGGCGTGGCCAGTGAGGCCGAACACCAGCGTCTGGAACAGTTGCTGGCAAGACTGTTTGGTCATGCCCCCCATGAAGTGCACCAGTGGCTGCAACAGGGCAGGGCGCACCAGGAAGAAGCGGTATCCTTGTATGAGTTTACGCAACATCTGAAAACCCTCGCCATTGAACGGCGGGAAGCCATTTTGTCCGCCCTGTGGCAAATGGCCATGACAGATGGTGTGCTGGATCCGCAGGAAGAAGGCATAGTCCGACAAGTGGCTGAATTACTCTATATTCCGCACAGCCGCTTTATTCAGCTGAAATTACGGGTAGAAAACGGGTCCGAAGATTAACCATGGTCCGTGGCGATGAAGTGTGATTTCTGATAGTCTTTGCGCTTCCCGACCTGTGCCGCGGTATCACACTCAAGCGTGCCAGGCTGGCCGAGTAACGCCAGATGGTCGGGGCTCTGTCGTGAATTATCATTCTTTTCATTACATACATGTGCGCTTTGGTAGGGTGCACCACTGTTAAGGACCTTTCATGCCGACAATTACTCTTCCCGATGGCAGTCAACGCCATTTCGACAATCCCGTTTCCATCATGGATGTGGCTCAGGATATAGGCCCGGGCCTGGCCAAGGCCTGCATTGCCGGCCGTATTAACGGCGAGCTGGCAGATGCTTGTGACCTCATCAGCCAGGATGCCAGCCTGTCCATTATCACCGCCAGGGATCAGGAAGGACTGGAAATTATCCGTCACTCCTGTGCTCACCTGCTGGGTCACGCCATCAAGCAGCTGTGGCCGCAAACCCGCATGGCCATTGGCCCTGTCATTGAAAACGGCTTCTATTATGATGTGGATCTTGAACATACCCTCACCGAGGAAGATATTCAGAAAATCGAGACCCGCATGCTGGAACTGGCCAAGACCGAATATGCGGTGATCAAGAAAAAGGTCAGCTGGCAGGAAGCGCGGGATACCTTTGCCCGTCGGCATGAGTCGTACAAAATTGAAATTCTGGATCAGAACGTGAGCCAGGATGACAAGCCGGGTCTGTATCATCACGAAGAATATATCGACATGTGTCGCGGCCCGCACGTGCCCAACATGCGTTTCTGCCAGCACTTTAAATTGCAGAAGGTCTCCGGTGCCTACTGGCGTGGCGACTCCAAAAACAAAATGCTGCAGCGCATTTACGGCACAGCCTGGGCCGACAAGAAAGCGCTCAAGTCCTATCTGGTGCAGCTGGAAGAAGCCGCCAAGCGGGATCACCGCAAAATTGGCAAGCAACTCGATCTTTACCACATGCAGGAAGAAGCGCCGGGCATGGTGTTCTGGCACAACGACGGCTGGACCATCTTCCGTGAGCTGGAAACCTTTGTGCGGGACAAGCTGCGCGAATATAAATATGAAGAGGTAAAAGGCCCCTTCATGATGGACAGAGTGCTGTGGGAAAAGTCCGGCCACTGGGATAAATATGCTGATCACATGTTTACCACTCATTCCGAGAGCCGGGACTATGCCATCAAGCCCATGAACTGCCCGGGTCATGTGCAGATCTTCAATCAGGGCCTCAAGTCCTACCGTGATCTGCCGCTGCGCATGGCTGAGTTCGGCTGTTGCCATCGCAACGAGCCGAGCGGTGCCCTGCACGGTCTGATGCGGGTACGGGGTTTTACTCAGGACGATGCTCATGTCTTCTGTACCGAAGATCAAATTCAGAGCGAAGTGTCTGCCTGCATCAGAATGGTGTATGACACCTATGAAACCTTTGGTTTCAGTAACATCGCCGTCAAGCTGTCTACCCGCCCAGAACAACGCATCGGCAGCGACGAGATCTGGGACAAGGCCGAACTGGCTCTGGAAGAAGCCCTCAAAAGCAATGGTATCGAATACGAGCTGCAGCCGGGCGAGGGGGCCTTTTACGGTCCTAAAATTGAATTTACTTTGCACGACTGCCTGAATCGTGCCTGGCAATGTGGTACGGTACAGCTTGATTTCGCGCTGCCGGGCCGTCTGGGTGCCAGTTATGTCGGTGAAGACAACGAGCGCCATGTGCCGGTAATGATCCACCGCGCTATTCTGGGGTCTATCGAGCGCTTTATCGGTATTCTTATTGAAGAGTATGCCGGTCTGTTCCCGACCTGGCTGGCTCCTACCCAGGCGGTGGTGCTGAATATTACCGATAATCAGGCTGACTATGCCAAAAACCTGGTCGAGTCACTGAATAATATCGGTATTCGGGCCAAGGCAGACTTGAGAAATGAGAAGATTGGCTTTAAAATCCGCGAGCATACTCTTAAGCGGGTACCTTTCATGCTGGTATGCGGCGACAAAGAAGTCGACGCCGGCAAGGTAGCGGTTCGTACCCGAAAAGGTCAGGATCTGGGAACCTTTGATGTTGAGGAACTGATTGCTCTCATCAAGGAAGAGGTTCAGACCCGCGGAAAGAAAACAGTGGAGGATAGGTTATAAAAGGCGCCAAAAAAGGGGGCAAGCCCGCTCCCCGTAATCGACTGAATGAAGAAATCCGACTGAAAGAAGTTCGTCTGGTCGGCCTGGAAGGTGAAGCATTGGGGGTCGTGTCCATCAATGAGGCACTGAGCGCTGCCAGCGAGGCGGGCGTCGATCTGGTAGAAATCAGTCCCAATGCCGAACCCCCTGTTTGCCGTATCATGGACTACGGCAAGTTCCTTTACGAAAAAAGTAAAGCGACCAAGGAACAGAAGAAAAAACAGAAACAAATCCAGGTGAAGGAAGTTAAATTCCGTCCCGGTACTGATGAAGGCGACTATCAGGTAAAGCTACGCAACCTGATTCGCTTTTTGGAAGAAGGCAACAAAGCCAAAGTCACACTGCGGTTCCGCGGTCGTGAAATGGCGCACCAGGAGCTGGGTTTTGATCTGCTTAACCGCATCAAGACCGAACTCGATGAACTCGCCGTGGTTGAGTCCTTTCCCAAGCTGGAAGGCCGCCAGGCAGTGATGGTGCTTGCCCCTAAAAAGAAACAGTAAGGTCTGCAAGTAGCCGGGCATTTCGTCCGGCTCACCTTGTCTGTTGTTGTTATTAACAATGCGGAGTATTTCATGCCTAAGATGAAATCCAACAAGGGCGCTGCCAAGCGCTTCAAGAAAACCGGCTCTGGTGGCTTTAAGCGCAAGCAGTCCCACCTGCGTCACATCCTCACCAAGAAAAGCACCAAGCGTAAGCGTCAGCTGCGCGGTAAGTGTCTGGTAGCGGCGTCTGACGTTGCCCAGATCAAATCCATGCTGCCCACCGCTTAAGAGGAGAGTGAACAATGCCAAGAGTTAAACGTGGTGTCACTGCACGCGCTCGTCACAAGAAAATTCTGAAGCAGGCCAAAGGTTATTACGGTGCCCGTTCACGCGTTTATCGCGTAGCGGTACAGGCAGTAACCAAAGCCGGTCAGTACGCCTATCGTGACCGTCGTCAGAAAAAACGTCAGTTCCGTCAGCTGTGGATTGCCCGTATCAACGCGGCTTCCCGTCAGAACGGTCTGTCTTACAGCCGCTTCATCAATGGTCTGAAAAAGGCCTCTGTTGAAATCGATCGCAAGATCCTGGCTGACATCGCCGTACACGACAAAACCACCTTCACTGCTTTGGTTGCCAAAGCAAAAGAAGCCCTGGCTTAAGTCGTTAAACGACCGTTTTCAAAGGAGGCTCCGGCCTCCTTTTTTGTTGCCTTTTCCCCGGCTCCGCGCTGGAAGAAAACAGGCATTTCCTTTATTATCAAGACCTTTCTAATATCAAGCGTCCGTGTATACGGGCAAGTCAACGAGGAATACATGGATCAGCTGGAAGACGTGATCGTCAAGGCGCAGGCGGAGATCCAGGCTGCCGCTACTGCCGCCGAACTGGATGAAATCCGGGTTCGCTATATGGGCAAGAAGGGCACCTTTACCGAGCAGTCCAAGGCGCTCGGCAAGCTGTCTGCCGAAGAGCGCCCTGCAGCAGGGCAGGCTATCAACCAGGCCAAACAGGCGGTTAACGACGCCCTTAACAGCAAGCGCGACGCACTGCAGCTGGCCGAGCTGAATGCCAAACTGGCCAGTGAAACCCTGGATATTACTCTGCCGGGCCGTCGTCAGGTGAGTGGTGGCCTGCATCCGGTCAGCCGTACCATCAAGCGCATAGAATCCTTTTTCGGTGAACTGGGTTTTCAGGTGGCCGAAGGTCCGGAAATTGAAGACGATTTCCATAACTTCGATGCCCTCAACATTCCGGCCCATCATCCGGCCCGGGCGGATCACGATACCTTCTATTTTAATCCCAAGCTGATGCTGCGCACCCAGACTTCCGGCGTGCAAATCCGCACCATGGAACAACAGCAGCCACCCATTCGTATTATTTCGCCGGGACGAGTCTATCGTAACGATTACGATCAGACCCACACCCCCATGTTCCATCAGGTAGAAGGTCTGCTGGTGGATGAAAACGTCAGCTTTACCCAGCTTAAGGGCGTACTGCACGACTTTCTGCACAACTTCTTTGAAGAAGATCTGCAAATTCGTTTTCGCCCCTCCTATTTCCCGTTCACCGAGCCCAGTGCCGAAGTGGATGTGATGGGCAAGAACGGTAAGTGGCTGGAAGTACTGGGCTGCGGCATGGTGCATCCGAATGTATTGCGCTCCGTGGGTATCGACCCCGAGCGTTACAGCGGCTTTGCCTTTGGCATGGGCGTTGAGCGTTTGACCATGCTCCGTTACGGCGTCAATGATCTGCGCGCCTTCTTCGAAAATGATCTGCGTTTTCTCAAGCAATTCCGGTAAGCGGCAGGAGCAATAATGAAGTTTTCAAAATCATGGCTGGATGAATGGGTCAACACCGGTCTGAACGATGAGGCCCTTGCCGAACAAATTACCATGGCCGGCCTGGAAGTAGACGGCATTGAGCCCGTCGCCGGTGATTTTTCCCAGGTCGTTGTGGGCGAAGTGATCGAATGCGGCCAGCACCCGGACGCCGACAAGCTGCGCGTGACCAAAATTAATGTGGGCGGCGACGAGCTGCTCGATATCGTCTGTGGTGCGCCCAACTGCCGTCAGGGCCTGAAAGTGGCGGTGGCCGTGGTGGGTGCCGTGCTGCCCGGCGATTTTAAAATCAAAAAAGCCAAGCTGCGTGGTCAGCCCTCTCACGGCATGCTCTGTTCCTACAGTGAGCTGGGCATTGATATCGAGTCCGACGGCATTATCGAGCTGCCGGCTGATGCCCCCGTCGGTACCGATGTGCGCGACTATCTGGCCCTGAATGATGTCACCATTGAAGTGGATCTGACCCCCAACCGCGCCGACTGCCTGAGCATGGCGGGCCTGGCCCGGGAAGTGGGTGTTCTCAATAATCAGGACGTTAACTGGCCTGAAATTGCTGCCGTGCCTGCCAGCATTGACGACCAGCTGGATATTCAGCTGCACGCGCCCGAGGCCTGCCCGCGCTATCTGGGCAGGGTAGTGAGAAACATTAACGTCAAGGCGGCAACGCCGTTATGGATGCAGGAAAAACTGCGTCGCAGCGGCATTCGCAGCATCGATCCCGTGGTGGACATCACCAACTTTGTGCTGCTGGAATGGGGTCAGCCCATGCATGCCTTTGATCTGAATACCCTGAACGGCGGTATTCAAGTGCGCATGGCAGAGCAGGGTGAAAAACTGACCCTGCTTGACGGTAACGAAGTGACTCTGAACGCCGATACTCTGGTCATTGCCGATAACGAGCGTCCCGTGGCCATGGCCGGCATCTTTGGCGGCGACGCCACCGGTGTGACCGAAAATACCAAAGACGTATTGCTGGAATGTGCCTTTTTCAGCCCGCTGGCCATTACCGGCCGTGCCCGCAACTATGGCCTGCACACTGACTCTTCCCACCGTTTTGAGCGCGGTGTTGACTATCAGCTGCAGCATAAGGTGATGGAGCGTGCCACGGCGCTGCTGCTTGACATTTGTGGTGGTGAAGCCGGCCCTGTGATTGAAGCCGTTGCTGAAGACAAGCTGCCTCAGGCCGCCACTGTCACTCTCCGTCATGACCGCCTGAACAGGCTTATCGGCATTGATATTGCAGCTGAGCAGGTCACTGAAATGCTGACTCGTTTAGGGCTGCAGGTGACAGCAACTGCCGATGGCTGGAGCGTAGTGGTGCCCAGCTATCGCTTTGATATTGCCATTGAAGAAGATCTGGTTGAAGAAGTCGCCCGTATTTACGGCTACAACAATATTCCCGATGTGGCCCCCAGAGCTGACCTGTCCATGTCTTCTCACCATGAAGCCCATCTGCCACTTAACCGGCTGAAGGATGCATTGGTGGACCTGGGTTATCAGGAAGCCATTACTTACAGCTTTGTGGATCCGGAACAGCAAAAACTGATGTTCCCGAATGCCGGGCATATGATTCTGCCCAACCCCATTGCTGCAGACATGTCTGCCATGCGGGTATCGCTGTGGCCGGGCCTGGTACAGGCTGCGGTTTACAACCAGAACCGTCAGCAGTCTCGCCTGCGCCTGTTTGAACAGGGCCTGACGTTTGTGCCTGATGACACCGCAGAAAACGGCGTACGTCAGACACCGGTACTGGCCGGTCTGGTGCTGGGCTCTGTGGTGGACGAGCACTGGAGCATGAGCAGCCAGGCTGCCGACTTCTTTGATCTCAAGGGTGATGTGGAAAGCCTGCTGGCCCTGTCTGCCGATGAACTGTCCTTCAGCGTAGCGCGGACCGACTTATCTGCCCTGCATCCGGGGCAGTCTGCGCAGTTGCTGCGCGGCGGCCAGCCGGTGGGTCACTTTGGTGCTCTGCACCCGAGCCTGCTGAAAAAACTGGGTCTCAAGTCACAGGTTTATCTGTTTGAAATTGAGCTGTCGGCGCTGACGGAACGCAAAGTGCCTGATGCCGTGGCTGTGTCCCGGTTCCCGGCCAACCGCCGCGACCTTGCGCTGGTTGTCGATCAGAGCCTGGCTGCTGCCGATATCCTTGATTTGGTTAGGAAAGTTGGCGGTAATCAGCTGGTTGGATTAAACTTGTTTGACGTATACCAAGGGCAGGGCATTGCAGAGGGCAAGAAAAGCCTGGCACTCAGTCTGGTATTGCAGGATACCCAACGGACGTTGGAAGAAAAGGAAATCGCCGACACCGTGGCCCGCATTGTTTCGGCGGTTTCCGACGAGTTTAATGCTTCCTTGAGGGATTGAGCTTATGGCGTTAACCAAGGCCGATATAGCAGAGCACCTGTTCACTGAACTTGGCATCAGTAAGCGCGATGCCAAAGACATGGTAGAGGCGTTTTTTGAAGAAATCCGCGTCTCTCTTGAACAGGGGGAACAGGTAAAAATTTCCGGTTTCGGTAATTTTGAACTGCGTAACAAGGGGGAGCGCCCCGGGCGTAACCCCAAAACCGGTGAAGACATTCCCATTTCGGCCCGGCGGGTAGTGACCTTTCGGCCAGGGCAAAAACTGAAAGCCCGGGTAGAAAATGCCATCACGCCCGACCAGGAATAACGCTGAAAAGCCAGGCTCTGCCTGGCTTTTTGTTGTTCCTAGACTAAGGCATTATTGGCCTGCAGCGCGTGCGCCTGTTAGCCTATGGGCAAGATGGATTTAGCAGAGGCATGCCCAGCGTGCAGAAAGGAAACATCGTAATACTTACTGGTGCCGGTATCTCGGCAGAATCAGGCATTCGTACCTTCAGGGCTGCAGATGGCCTCTGGGACGAGCACCATATTGAAGACGTAGCCACACCAGAAGGCTACAAACGCAACCCGGAGCTGGTGCAGACATTTTATAATGAGCGCCGGGCATTGCTCCAGACGGTGGAACCCAATGCTGCCCACCTTGCGCTGGCCAGACTGGAAGCCCAGTGGCCTGAACAGGTAACCATTGTTACCCAGAATATCGATGATCTGCATGAACGTGCCGGCAGTCAGAACGTATTGCACATGCACGGCGAACTACTCAAGGCCCGCTGTCCTCACAGCAATCAGACGCTGAACTGGCCCGGCCCGTTAACGACGTCTGATCTGTGTCACTGCTGTCAGTTCCCCGAGCCGCTGCGCCCGCATGTGGTCTGGTTTGGCGAAATGCCGCTGTTGCTCGACCGTATTTATCAGGCACTGAGTGAGGCCAGTATATTCGTGGCTATCGGCACCTCTGGCAATGTGTATCCTGCGGCCGGCTTTGTGCATGAGGCTGCCATGCACAATGCGCATACACTGGAAATTAACCTGGAGCCGAGTGAAGTTACAAACCACTTTAATGAGCACAGATATGGCCCGGCTACACAAATGGTAACCGGCTGGGTAGAAGAGCTGCTGCAGGGGCGGGTGCTTAAAACCGCCGGCCGCAGCCGCTGACAAGAAGGCCCGCAATGCGGGCCTTCATCATTATTACTGTGTGCGAAGTTTTACCCAGTATTGTTCATACTCCAACTGAGCGGCATCGCTCAAATCATGCTGAAAGTGCCCGTTTTCCACCACAGTTGCAGATGGAAACAAGACAGGATTTTCCGCTATCTCTGCAGGTAACAGCGTTTTTGCTTCCCGGTTGGGCACAGCCAGGCCCAGCTCGGTGATGATGTGTGCTGCCACTTCGGGCCGCATCAGATAATCAAGAAACTGATGGGCAGCGTCGGCCGCCCTGGCATTGGCCGGAATGGCGGCATTATCTACCCAGAAAATGGCTCCTTCCTCGGGATAGATATATTCCAGACTCAGGCCATCCTGTTGCGCTTTGTAGGCCTGGTCACTCCACAGCAGTCCGATATTAGCCTCACCGGTCATATAAGGCAGGCGGGGATTATCGGAGTTATAGAGCAACACATTGGGCTGCAGTGCCTGCAGTTTTTCATGGGCGGCAACAATGTCATCCTGCTGCTCACTGTTGGCATTCATGCCCAGCGCCAGCAACGCCATCTGAAAGTTTTCCCGAATATCATCGGTAAGCATCAGCTGGCCGGCAAAGTCGCTGCGCCACAAATCATTCCAGCTGGTTACTCCGGCGTCAGGCAGCTCATCACGGTTAATGGCGATGGCGGTACTGCCAAAGGCATAAGGCATACTGTAGGTGTTGTCCGGATCAAAATCCCGGTTCAGCAGCGCCGGCTCAAGGGCGGAAAAATGCGGCAATCTGGTCTTGTCGAGCGGCAGCAGCATACCTTCACGGGCCATTTTGCTGAGCATGTAGCTGGATGGAAAAATCACATCGTAGCTTTCTTTGGCACCGCTGCTTTGAAGCAGTTTCAGCTTGGCGTACAGCGCTTCATTGGAGTCAAAACTGGCATAATCCACGGTAATGCCGGTTGCCTTGGTAAAGTCGTTCAGTACCGTTTCGGGTAAGTATTCTGCCCAGGCGTATACCGACAGGCGCGATTCGGCCTGAGCCAGCAGGGGCAGGGCGGCAGCCAAGGCCAGAGCCAGAGAGCGAACGTGCAGTTTCATCATCCGTGTTTTTTCCTTAATAACCATTGAGACAGTACCACCAGCGTCAGGGAAACCATCAGCATCAGCGTGGCCAGGGCGTTAACTTCAGGCGACACACCCACCTTTACCATGGAGTAAATGCGCAGAGGCAGAACGTCAAAACCGGGGCCGGTCACGAAAGAGCTGACAATGACGTCATCCAGCGACAGGGTAAAACTCAGCAGCCAGCCGGCGGCAACGGCCGGAAAAGCCAGCGGCAGCAGAATACGCCGGAAAATAATTCCTTCACTGGCTCCCAGATCACGGGCAGCTTCCAGTATACGCACATCAAACCCCTTTAATCTGGCATAAACGGTTATCACCACAAAAGGCAGACAAAAGGTGATGTGAGCAAACAGCAACGACCAGAATCCCAGTGATATGCCCAGCACCACAAATAACGCCAGCAGTGAGATAGCCATCACAATATCCGGCGACATCATCACCACAAACAGCATGCCGCCTACAAAACGTTTACCGTAAAAACGATAACGGTACAGCGCCACTGCAGCCAGCGTGCCGATAAGGGTAGCCATGCTGGCCGCAAGCAGGGCGATCAGCAAGGAATGCCGGGCCGCCTCCATCAAAGCGCCGTTTTGGGCCAGACGTTCATACCAGCCCAGACTGAAACCATCCCAGCGAATGCCGAAACGATTACTGTTGAAGGAATTAACCACCAGCACCACGATGGGCACATACAGCCAGACAAATACCAGCAGCAACCAGCTGCCCTTAAGCCATTTCATTTATGCTCTCCCGCCGGTTAAGCAACTTGCCGGTGTGGTAATACACCAGCAGCAGCAGGGCCATCATCAGGGTCAGTGCCACACTGGTGGCCGCGCCAAAAGGCCAGTCACGAATCGTCAGAAACTGGGATTTGATAATGTTGCCTATCAGCAGATTTTTGGCCCCACCCAGTAAATCGGAGATATAAAACATGCCCATGGCCGGCAGAAATACCAGCAGGCAGCCGGCAATAATGCCCGGCATGGTAAGCGGCAGCACGATGCGCACAAAGCGGGGCAGGGCACCTGCACCCAGATCCCGTGCGGCTTCCAGCAGGCGGCCGTCCAGCTTTTCGATGGCGGCATAGAGTGGCAGAATCATAAAGGGCAGCAGAATATAGACCAGGCCGATAATCACCGCCGCTTCGGTAAATACAATGCGCAGTGGCTGATCAATCAGCCCCAGTGCCAGCAGGCTCTGGTTGAGCAATCCTTTGGTACCCAGCACAGCCTTGAGGGCATAGGTGCGGATCAGAGAATTGGTCCAGAACGGTACTATGATCAGAAACAGAAGCACGGGCCGGACACGCGCCGGCAGCCCCGCCACTATCCAGGCAAAGGGGTAAGCGATCAGCAGGCACAGCAAAGTAGCCGTGCCTGCCATTACCAGGGAATGCCATAATACGCTGAAATACATGGGGTCAAACAGCCGGCTGTAATTACCGGAGGTCAATACCAGGCTTATCAGGCTGCTGTGATCCCGGGTCAGAAAGCTGGTGCCGATGATCATCAGGTTGGGCAGAAACACAAACAACATCAGCCAGCTGACGATAAGGCCTACCGCCAGGTTGCGAAAGCGGTTAGTGCTGTTCATAAGGCAACACCACCTCCCAGCTGTCTACCCAGCCAATCTCTACCTGCTGATCAATGGCATAATCAAAGTCGGGATCGTCTTCATCAAAAAATGCCGATACCAGCAGCTCTCTGCCTGAGGCAAGTTTTACCCGGGACTCCAGGGTGGCACCTTTATACTGACGATCAAGAATGTGACCGGTTACGCCGTCAGTACCGGACTGAGTGCCGGCTTCTTTCATGCGTAAATCTTCCGGACGCAGCAGCACACACACCTTGTCACCGGCGCTGAACGCCTGTTGCGTATGCACCACACAGTGGCGCCCTTCCACCCGCGCATGCCAGCTGCCCGGTTGCCCGGCCGGTGCCAGGAGTTCGCCGTCGAGTATGTTGATTTCACCAATAAAGCGCGCCACAAACAGATTGGCAGGAGCTTCATAAATATCTCGCGGGCTGCCGTCCTGTACAATGCGGCCATGCTGCATGACCAGAATACGGTCAGACATGGACAGGGCTTCTTCCTGATCGTGAGTAACAAATACAAAGGTAATGCCCAGGCGGCGCTGCAGCGCTTTCAGCTCAACCTGCATCTGGCGGCGCAGTTTGTAATCCAGCGCACTTAATGACTCATCCAGCAGCAGCAGCCTGGGACGGTTAACCACAGCACGGGCAATGGCCACCCGCTGCTGCTGACCGCCGGAAAGTTGATGAGGAAAACGGCTGGCGTGCTGGTCAAGTTGTACCATCTGCAAGGCTTCCTGTACCCGTTGCCGAATCTCGGCAGCAGGCACTTTCTGCATACGCAGACCAAAGGCCACATTGTCAAACAGGGTCATATGGGGAAACAGGGCATAGCTTTGAAACACGGTATTCACATGACGTTGCTCGGCGGGCACCTGAGTAATATCTTCTCCGCCCAGACGAATGATACCGGCATCAGGATGTTCAAGCCCGGCCAGCATGCGCAGTACCGTGGTCTTGCCGCAGCCGGAGGGGCCCAGCAGGGTAAGAAATTCGCCGTCATAAATAGACAGATCAAGATGTTCGATAATGGCTTTGTCACCAAAGGATTTGCTGATCCCGGCAAGGGTAACAAGGGGAGATTTATGTTCGGCCATTTGCCTGACTGCACCTCGATAGGAACGCACGCGTTCAGTATGCTGAAAGAATCGCGCATTCTAGGTCTCGCCTCATTTGAAGCAAAGCAAATAAAAATTGCCGCAACAAACGGTTTTGTTGTTTGTTAACAATTGGTTTCAACCTGATATTTCAACACCTTGTCATGGGTTACGAGAGCTGGCCGATGCGGCTATAATGGCCCCATCCCCTGACACAGATACTAATTTCATGAATACACCTGATTTTTCGCGCCTGCAGCAATCCCTGGAGCAGGGTTATTCTCTTGAGCCCAGAACGATTCTGCAGGAAGCCTGGCAACGCATTTATGGTGCCAAACTCACCATGATTCTGGCTGCCATCGGGGTTGCCGGCAGCTGGCTGGTGCTGAATCAACTGCTGCTGACAGTGGCAGGCGGTGAAGACAATCAATGGAGCGCCAGCCTGCTGGGTCTGATTATCTCCATGGTAATGGCTCCCATGAGCGGCGGACTGGACATGATTGGCATCTACCGTGCGGCAGAAAAACCCATTCGTCCCAGCCAGATTTTTGATTACTTTCGCTTTATATTGCCACTGGCCGTGGCCAGTCTGCTGATGGGGTTTATCACCAGTCTGTTTTTACCTCTGGGGGCGGCTCTGGGGCTGCCGGTGGCGGTGTCTTTATTACCCACCCTGATCCTCAGCATGGCACTGATGTTTGTCTTTCCGTTGATCCTGGAAAAGCAACTCAGTCCGGTGCAGGCTATTGTGGTGTCGTTACGCTTGTTTGCCAGACAGTGGCTGGCCCTGGTGGTTATTCATCTGCTGCTGGTTGTGCTGTTTATGGCAGCCATTTTTAGCTTTGGGATCGGCCTTATCTGGGTTGCTCCGCTTTATATGACCGTAAAAGGTATTATCTACCGGCAAGTGTGTGGTGTGGGTGGCGATCAGCAGCCCGGCCCCACTCAAGACGATCATTCACCTTCAGCAAATCATTTTGAGGCCTGATGAAATACTCTCTGATTGCAGGGGCGCTGTCTCTGCTGGCGTTATCGGCTCAGGCCGATACCCTCACCCTGGGCTACAGTGGCTTTTACAAACACCTGGATACAGTAGCTGATGCCGGAACCGAACAAGCCACACTGGGGTTTTATCTCAGCCGCCATGATGGCAAGGGGCTGTGCACCATCAACTCGGGCATTGTTGAAATGGAAGGTCAGCAAAAAGCCGTGGTAGAAGTACTGCCTCACGGCGAATTTGTGTTGCCTTATGACAAGCAGCTCGATACCGATAAGGCCGTTGTCAAGCTGGATGTTACCAGCCCGGTACAATGCGATATATCCATTCAGATCCAGTCAGTGCTGCCGGCCGGCATGACTGACGCGGCTCAGCTTCGTTATGTTCGCGACGAGATGACAACCTTGCTGAAAGAGATGGCTGGCTGGCCCGGGCGTTATTTTGTGCCCGACGTCAAAGGCATTCAGCTGCAGCCACTGGTAAAAGAGCAAAGCATAGAAGGCTTGTCCAGACTCACCCTGGATAATGCGGCTCTGGCAGGCAGGGGCCAGTGGCAGTTGCCGAATACCCTGGTGACTCCCTGGTTGTAAAAAAAGGCGCGTGAGCGCCTTTTTTTATTTCAGTTCAATAACCTGTAGTCGTTCACCCAGCTCGGGACCGTCATCTTCCTGCTCAAAGCGGGTAGCAAAGTCAGGCTTATCAAAACCGATATCACCGCCATCTATCACACCTGAGTCCCGGTTGATGCTTTTAAAGTCGAACTGCTGATGGTCCATCAGATGTGAGGGCACCAGGTTCTGTACCGAGCGGAACATGCTTTCAATACGGCCCGGAAAACGCTTGTCCCAGTCCTGCAGCATGCTCTTGATGGCCTGACGTTGCAGGTTTTCCTGAGAGCCGCACAGATTACAGGGAATAATGGGGAACTCACGGGCTTCGGCAAAACGGATCAAATCTTTTTCCTTGGCATAAGCCAGGGGCCGGATCACCACATGTTTGCCGTCATCACTCACCAGCTTGGGCGGCATTGATTTCATGGTACCGCCATAAAACATGTTCAGCAGCAGAGTTTCAAGAATGTCATCTCTGTGGTGACCAAGGGCGATTTTAGTGGCACCCAGCTCGGTAGCGGTGCGATACAAAATACCCCGGCGCAGCCGCGAGCACAGCGAGCAGGTGGTTTTGCCTTCCGGAATTTTGTCTTTAACAATGGAGTAGGTGTCTTCTTCAACGATTTTGTACTCCACCCCCAGACCATCAAGATAGGCAGGCAGCACATGCTCGGGAAAACCAGGCTGCTTCTGATCCAGGTTAACCGCCACAATTTCAAAGGAAATAGGCGCATGAGCCTGCAGATTACGCAGAATATCCAGCATGGCATAACTGTCTTTGCCGCCGGAAAGGCACACCATGACTCTGTCACCGTCTTCAATCATATTGAAATCGGCAATGGCTTCACCCACATTACGGCGCAGGCGCTTTTGCAGCTTGTTGAAGTTATAGACTTGTTTGGCGGTTTGAACAGACATAATGACCCCGGCGAAAAAACCAGGGGCCATTATAGTGACTGCGGCCTCAAGGGCAAGAAAGGAAACGGCTCAGTCGGTGTCGGGGCGCAGCACCAGTACATCACAGCTGAGCTTGTCGATCACATGCTCGGCAGTATTACCCAGCAGCGCCGCCGACAGGCCAGTGCGGCCCACCGAGCCCAGGATCACCAGACTGGCATCTATGCTGTCGGCACAGTCGGGGATCACTTCTTCCGCCAGCCCTTCCAGCAGATGCAGGCTGTCTGACTCCAGATTAAAACGCACCGCATATTCATAAAGGGCACGCTCATGGTGTTTCTTCACTGCGGCGTTATAAGCGTGAGGATCAAAGTCGGGCAGCTCCAGCGCCATATTGACCGGCGTAATGGGATAGGCGTTGACCAGATGTAACGTCGCAGACAGCAAGCGTGCCACTTCCGCACTTTCGGCAATGATTTTTTCGTTCAGGGCTTCCTGAGCCTGATCGTCACTGCAGCAGTTTACCGCTGCCAGCACGGTGCCGCCCATGGGCCAGTCCCGCTCTTTTACCAGCAGCACGGGGCAGGGGCACTTGCGCAACAGATGCCAGTCGGTAGGCGTAAAGATAAACGACTGGATCATGGCATGTTTGTGTGTGCTCTTTACGACCAAGTCATGCTGATGATCCAGCACCTGCTGATTAATGGCTTCAAAAGGACGGCTGTGCCAGACCACTTTCAGCTCAAACTTGATTTGGCTGTCGGCATAAGGCTCAAGAAAAGTTTTCAGCCACTCTTCACGACCCTGTAATACGCCTTCGCGCATTTCATCACGCTCTTCACTGGAGAGCATGGAGGTCATTTCATAAGAAAAATCATAAATGGCCAGAAATAGCGTAATAGTGGCACTTTCCTGTAAAGAAGCCACAGACACAGCACGATGCAGCGCCGGCTGAGCGTCGGCTACCGGATCGACAACCACCAGAATATGACGATATTTGATCATAACACCTCCTTGTGGTGTCTGTTATTCTGCTTCAGAAACACCGGCCAGACGTGCCAGCTCGGTTTGATCCAGAATGCGAATATATTTACCGTCTACGGCAATTAAATCATTTTTCTGAAAGCGGCCAAGCAGGCGGCTGACAGTTTCTACCGTCAGGCCGAGATAATTACCAATATCACCCCGGGTCATGCTTAAGCGGAATTCTTTGGCGGAAAATCCCCGCTGGGCAAAACGGCTGGACAGACCATGTAAAAAGGCAGCTAGACGCTCTTCTGCGGTTTTTTTGGAAAGCAGCAGGATCATTTGCTGATCGCCGTTGATTTCATTGCTCATCAGCCGCATGATTTGCTGACGCAGGCGGGGCATTTTACCAGACAGCTCATCCAGCACTTCATAGGGGATCTCACACACCATGGCCGTTTCCAGTGCTTGCGCAAAGGAGGGGTGAGCACCATTGTGAATCGCATCAAATCCCACCAGATCACCGGCCAGATGAAACGCCGTGATCTGCTCATCACCTTGCTCGGTAATGGTGTAAGACTTAACGGTACCGGCCCGAATGGCATAAAGCGCTTTCAGTGGCTCACCGGCCTTGAACAGCTCCTGGCCTTTTTGAATGGGCTTTTTGCGTTCAATGATATTATCCAGCTCGTCGAGCTCGTCGGAATTAAGACCCAGCGGAATACATAGCTGACTGATGCTGCAGTCCTGGCAATGAATGGCACGCCCCGAGGCTTGTTTACCGGCTTTAATAATATTTCCCATGTGCTTTATCGCCTGTTAGGTATTCTGGCTCAATCATAGCACCAATAAAAAACGCTTAATAGTTTAGCCAAGCAGCATTACCGCTTCATACAAACTGAAGATTCCATATAAAATCAACAGGATGCCTGAAAATTGCCGAAAGCGCGGATGATTCAGCCAATGTCGCAATGAGCCTGCCAGCCCGCCCAGCGCCAGCAAAGCAGGCAACGTGCCCAGTCCAAACAGCGCCATGACCAGCGCACCCTGGGTGGCACCGCCGGAAACGGCACTCCAGGTTAGGGCAGAATATACCAGACCACAGGGCAACCAGCCCCAGATCATGCCAAAGGGCAGGGCGGCCAGCGGGCTGCGAAAGGGAACAAAACGGCCAGCGAGCGGCTTTATATGACGCCATAAGCCGCCACCCAGTCGCTCCAGCCACAATAAACCGCTCCACCAGCGGGCCAGATATACGCCCAGTAAAATCATCATAATGCCGGCAAGCAGCCGCAGCCATAACAGTCCCTGCTTGCCCATGCTGATATCGGCCAGCCCCGCAAACACACCGCCCACCATAGCACCGGCCACGGCATAACTGACAATACGTCCGGTGTTATAACTGAGCAGATACAGCCACTGCCAGCGACGCTGGGTTTGAGGAATCGCCATGGAGAATGCCGCAGCCACACCGCCGCACATGGCAATACAATGGCCGGCACCCAGCAGACCAATCAGGATGGCAGCGTAAGCATCAAGCTGACCGGTCATCATCACGCTTGCCCTGAGCCCGGCGGTGGGCTTCGCTGTCATCATCAAACAAAATATTATTACCGTGGCGATCCAGATCCTCGAACTGATTGCTTCTTACTGACCAGAGAAAGACAGCAATCACCACCACCAGCAGGATCAGGGCGATGGGCAAAATCAAATACCAGATAGTGTCACCGTTCATAAGCGGGATAACCTCAGGGAGTTGGTCATAACAATGAGCGAGCTGGCTGACATGCCAATCATGGCAAACCAGGGCGAGACATGCCCCATGGCAGCCAGCGGCAGCACCACCAGGTTATAGCCCAGTGCCCAGGAAAAGTTCTGTTTAATAATACGCCGGGCAGCAGCGGCAATGCGTCTTGCCATTATCAGCCGCTGCAGGTTATCGCCGAGCAAAATAGCATCGGCGCTGTTTTTGGCGATATCAGTGCCACCGGCCATGGCAAAAGAGGCATGAGCGCCCGCCAGTACAGGCGCATCGTTAATACCGTCGCCCACCATCAGACAAATCTCGCCAGCGGCGGCACGCTCTTGCAGATAGCGTAACTTGTCATCGGGGCTGGCATTTTTACGCAGTTCACAGACACCCAGCTCGCTGGCAAGCTTGTCTGCCTGGCCGGAGCCGTCTCCAGTTAGAATGGTGGTTTTCAGACCCTGCTGATGACAGGCTGCAACCAGCGCAGCCGCGTCTTCACGCAGCGGATCGGCCAGCTCAAAACGGGCCTGCACGCCATCGGCATTGGCCAGATACACACACAGGCTGGCATCCTGTGCCTTGGGTTGCAGCCAGGCAGCGCTGCCCAGCCGCCATTCTTGACCATTGATAACACCGCTTACGCCCTGACCCACATGGTTTTGCCGCCCGGCTACCTGAATGCCGGTATTGGCATGGGGTGCAAACGCTCTGGCAATAGGATGCTCAGAGCCGGCTTCCAGCGCCGCCGCCAGCGCCAGCACCTGCTCTTTGGTCAGGTCTTCAGTATGGTTCACGCCCGCCAGGGCCACTTTACCCTGAGTCAGGGTGCCGGTTTTATCAAATACCATACGGTTTGCTTTGGGCAGGGTATCCAGGACATGAGCCCGGCGCACCAGCACTCCTCCCTGTGTGAGTCGTGACGTGGCCACGGTCAGTGCCGTGGGTGTAGCCAGAGAAAGAGCACAGGGGCAGGTGGCCACCAGCACCGACAGCATCACCCAGAAAGCACGGTCGGCCTCCAGCTGCAGCCACACCAGCCAGGTGCCCAGCGTGGCCAGCAGCAATGCGGCTACAAAATAGCGGGACAGCTGATCAGCCAGCACGGCGACCCGGGGTTTTTCCAGCAGGGCGTCATCCTGAGCGCGCAGAATTTCTGATACCCGCGCATCGGCCAGACTGCGGCTGACCCGAATGCGCAGCGGTGATTCCACATTGGTGGTGCCGGCAAATACCGGCTCACCCGGGCTGCGTGATACCGGCAGATGTTCGCCGGTGAGCATGGCTTCATCCACACTGGTACGGCCTTCAATAATGTCGCCGTCGGCAGGGATCACCGAGCCCGGCGATACCCGTACTATCTGCCCGGGTTGCAGGGTGCGTGCAGCCACTTCCTGCTCATCGGCACCCACTTCAACCCGGGCCAGCATGGGAATATGGTGAGTGAGGTTAGCCGTGGTTTCCGATGCCTTGCGTTTGGCCCGCATTTCCAGAAAGCGGCCGGTGAGCAGCAAAAACGCAAACATGGACACACACTCGTAATACACTTCACCGCTGGCAGTAACAGTGGCATACATGGAGGCGAAAAAAGCAAACAACATGGCCAGAGACACCGGCAAGTCCATGTTAAGCGCGCCATGTCTGAGGCCGCGCCAGGCATTGCGATAGAAGGGCAGGGCAGAGTAACTCATCACCGGAATCGACAGCCACAGGCTGACCCAGCGAAACAGCTGTACCAGGCCGGGATCAATATCCGGGAACAGATCTTCATAGAGGGCAAAGCCCACCATCATCACCTGCATGCTGGCAATGCCGGCCACCCCCAGGCGCAGCAGATAAGATTTCACTTCACGGTTATAATCCTGCTCCTGCTGGTGAGGCAGAAAAGGGCGCGCCTGATAGCCAATTTGAGCAAAAGCGGCGAGCAGAGTACTGAGCCGGGTTTGACGGTCGTCCCAGCGCAGCCGGGCCCGCTCTGTGGTGGTATTCACCTGAATGAGAATAACACCGGGCACCTGCGCAAGGTGGCGTTCAATCAACCAGGCGCAGGCGGCACAGGTCAGCCCGCCAATAGATAATTGAACTTCACGCACATGATCCCGCTCCAGCACAAAATCCTGCTGAATTTCATCCAGATCGTAATGCTGTAACCGGCGCAGCTCATCGGGCACGGCGTCAGCTTTGGGGGCAGTGCTGGTTCTGTGCTGATAATAACTGCCCAGGCCACAGTCGATAATGGTTTCAGCTACGGCCTGGCAACCAGGACAACAAAAGTGGCGGGATTCCCCTTCCAGGGTGGCAGTAAACGCCACCCCGGCGGGCACGGGCTCACCGCAATGAAAACAGCCGCTCATGGCTCAGCTCCCGGCGCGGATCTGAAGCCAGTCCGATGAGGGCAGATAAACGGTATTCTGCAGCCGCCAGCGCTTGTCAAACGCTTCCAGCTGCAAGTGCCACTTGCCTTTGAGCAGCTCATGATCCGGACGCAGACGATAAATACCATTGGCATCACTGCTCAGCAGTGCCTGCACGTCCTGGGCTTCCAGGGTCGGGTGACTGAGGCGCAGATAAATCGCTTCACCTGCTTCATGCTCACCCTGCATTCGAATGGCGATTTCACCGTTTTCAAGTTTCAGTTCGGCAATCAGACCAAGACGCTCGGCTTCTTTCAGCTCGCTTAAGTCCTGATTGATGGCACGGCCTTTTTTGTAATAGTCATCCACCACCATGGAGTCGGCATGGGAGTTCGCCAGATAAAAGGTATAAAGGCTGGCCACCACCACACAAGCGGGCAGAACAATCAAAAACCAGGGCCAGAATTGCTGATACCAGGGACGTTGCATAATGGAGAATTCCTACTACAAAAAGGGTCGGTTGCCAATATAACAAAAAAGCCCCGCGAACGGGGCTTTCTGTGTTATGCCCTGAGCGTTACTGCTCGTTACTCAGGCTGTAAACATAAGAGGCCAGCAGGTGAACCTTGTCTTCGCCCAGAATGTCATTCCAGGCAGGCATGACACCGGCGCGACCGTTACGGATGGAGTCTTCCACCGCGGCGCGGGAGCCGCCATAGAGCCAGATGTTATCGGTCAGGTTAGGCGCACCCAGCGCCGGGTTACCTTTGCCGTCAACACCATGACAACCGGCACAGATGCCAAAGCGGGCCTGGCCTTTCTGGGCTTCCACCGGATCAACCTTACGGCCCGACAGGCTCAGCACATAGCTGGCAACTTCCTGCACACCTTCTTCACCCAGCATGGGGCCCCAGGCTGCCATGCCGGCAGACTTGCGGCCTGCCACTATGGTGTGTTTGATGGCTTCAGGTGAACCACCCCACAGCCAGTCACCGTCGGTCAGGTTGGGAAAGCCGCGGGCACCACGGGCGTCGGAGCCATGACACTGGGCACAGTTCTGCAGATACAGACGCTGACCCACTTTGGTGGCTTCCTTGTCCTGGGCGATATCAGCAATGGCGCGGTAGGTCTCGCCGTCGGCCTCGTATACCAGCTCACGGAACTTGGCACCGAAGACTTCATCAGCTTTGACCATTTCACGCTCATACTGCACCAGACGGCCTTCTTCACGGGCAGCCGCAGACGCTGCACGGGATTCTTCCAGAGAACGTACGTCCTGGTTGGAACTTTCCCAGCCCAGAATGCCCTTGAAGTTGCCCAGACCGGGGTAGAGCACCAGATAAATCAGAGAAAAGACAATCATGAACACGAACATGTAGCTCCACCATTTGGGCAGCGGGTTGTTCAGCTCAGAAATGCCGTCAAAGGTGTGCCCGGTGGGCGCGCCTTCTTCCATTCCCATTTTGTCTTTGGTGCACCAGATTAGCAGCGTCAGGCAACCGAAGATGGTACCCAGGCTGATCACGGTTACAAAAATGCTTAAAAAAGTATTCATTCTTTATTAGCTCCTGCGCGATCCTGCTCAGCACCCTGGCGATATTGTTGCTCTTCCTTCTCATCAAAGATGGAGTTGGCGGCATCATCAAATTTGCCCTTTCTGCGTTTGCCAAAGGCCCACCAGACAATGCCTGCAAACAACACCAACAGAGCCAGGGTCTGAAAGCTTATCAGGGTTGGCTTCAGGGCTTCCAAGGTACTGAAATCCATATCGACTCCGGTTATTTAAGGGCGTGACCCAAGGATTGCAGATAAGCGATAACGGCTTCCATTTCGGTTTTGCCTTTCACCGCTTGCTCAGCGCCTTCAATGTCGGCATCGGTGTAAGGAACACCAAAGCTGTCCCGGAACACGCGCAGTTTGTTGGCGGTATTCTTGCCATCCAGCTCGTTGGTTTCCAGCCAGGGGAAACCGGGCATGTTGGACTCGGGCACCACATCACGCGGGTTGATCAGGTGCACACGATGCCACTCGTCGGAGTAGCGGCCACCCACACGGGCCAGATCCGGACCGGTACGCTTGGAACCCCACAGGAAAGGGTGCTCCCACACGCTTTCACCGGCGACGGAGTAGTGACCGTAACGCTCGGTTTCGGCACGGAACGGACGGATCATCTGGCTGTGACATACATGACAACCTTCACGGATGTAAATGTCACGGCCTTCCATTTCCAGCGCAGTGTAAGGGCGCAGACCCTCTACCGGCTCATTGGTCTGTTGCTGGAAGAACAGCGGTACAATTTCTACCAGACCACCGAAGCTGATTGCAGTTACAGTGAGCACTATCAGCCAAAAGGTATTCTTTTCGACCAGTTCATGACGGTTTTTCATTCACGAGTCTCCTTAATCAGGCCGGTTGAGGGATGGCTTGCAGGGAGCCTTTCGGCGCCTTGATGGTGCGATAGGTGTTGTACGCCATCAGCAACATACCGGTGACAAAGAAGACACCGCCCAGGAAACGTACGAAGTAGAACGGGTAAGAAGCCTGCAGACTTTCAACAAAGCTGTAGGTCAGGGTGCCGTCTTCGTTCACAGCACGCCACATCAGACCCTGCATGACACCACTGATCCACATGGCCACGATGTACAGTACGGTGCCGATGGTTGCCAGCCAGAAGTGCGTGTTGATCAGGGCCACACTGAACATGCGCTGCTGACCGAACAGGTTGGGGATCAGATGATAAACAGAGCCGATAGAAACCATGGCAACCCAGCCCAAGGCACCGGAGTGAACGTGACCTACGGTCCAGTCGGTGTAGTGGGAGAGGGCATTAACGGTTTTAATCGCCATCATGGGGCCTTCAAAGGTGGACATGCCGTAGAACGACAGGGACACAATGAGGAAACGCAGAATGGGATCGTAGCGCAGTTTGTGCCAGGCACCGGACAGCGTCATGATGCCGTTGATCATGCCGCCCCATGACGGAACAAACAGGATCAGGGACATCACCATACCCAGAGACTGAGCCCAGTCGGGCAGGGCAGTGTAGTGCAGGTGGTGCGGACCGGCCCAGATATACAGGGTGATCAGTGCCCAGAAGTGCACAATGGACAGACGGTAGGAATAAACCGGGCGACCAGCCTGTTTGGGAACGAAGTAGTACATCATGCCCAGGAAGCCGGCAGTCAGCAGGAAGCCAACGGCGTTATGACCATACCACCACTGGATCATGGCATCGGCAGCACCGGAATACATGGAGTAGGACTTCATGCCGCTGACCGGAATGGCCATGCTGTTCACAATGTGCAGCACGGCAACGGTCAGGATAAAACCGCCGTAGAACCAGTTGGCTACATAGATGTGAGAGGTGGTGCGACGGGACACAGTACCGAAGAAGACGGCAGCATAGGCTACCCAGACCACGGTAATGGCGATGTCGATCGGCCATTCCAGCTCTGCGTATTCTTTACTGGTGGTGTAACCCAGCGGCAAAGAGATAACGGCAGCAACAAGAATGGCCTGCCAGCCCCAGAATACAAACGATGCCAGGCCACCACCAAAGAGGCGGGTCTGACAGGTGCGTTGTACCACATAGAAGGAGGTGGCCATCAGGGCGTTAACGCCAAACGCAAAAATCACTGCGTTGGTGTGTAACGGGCGAAGCCGACTGTAGGTCAGCCAGGGTGTCTCAAAGTTAAGAGCAGGCCAGATCAGCTGTGCTGCAATCAGCACACCCAACGACATACCCACGATACCCCAGAATACGGTGGCGACCGTAAACTGACGAACTACGGCGTAGTTGTAGTTTGGTTGATTATTAGTTTGACTCATCGTTATAGTTCCGCTTCCACTGCTGTTATTCAGATTTAGTGCTCACGCCAGGGTGCTCACATCGGAAGGATAAAGTTACCGGTTTCTACCTAAGGCTTCAGCATGCGCTCTGCTTTATTAACTCTTTGTTAACAAAGAAAAGCGCCCCCCTAAAACCCGGCCATGATGATAATGGAGTGGGTGCGAAAATAACAGTATAAACAGTAATATGATTGCCCCTTTAACCGCTCCATAAGGCATAACGAAGGGCGTTGATCGAGATCAAGCCGAGCCACGAATTCACCTTGCAACAGGGATAAAAATAGTATGAGAGAGCGTCTTACCGGCCCCAAGCTGGTGCAAATTCTGATAGTGCTGCTGGTTTTACTGGCTGCTTTCTTTCTGCGCACCTGCGGTACGAATGAAACAGCAGGGGAGTCAGCACAAAAAACATTTGATTATTGTGACATTGGTCACATGACTTGTGTACAGGAACAGCAAGAACTGGTAGCTACTGCACAACTTTCTGCAGACAAATTGCAGGCAGAAAGCCCGTTTTTACTTAATGTAGTGCTGTCTGATCCTGATGCCACCATTACCCGCAGCGTACTGGAAGGCGACAGCATGTACATGGGCACGCTGCCGGCACTGATTGAACAAACCGATGCCGGTGTCTGGCAGGGCAGTGCGCTGGTGGGCAGCTGTACCGAAGCCAGCATGATCTGGGCCTGGGTGCTGAATGTTGAACACGAGGGCAACACGCTGACATACCGGTTTTTATTTGAAGTGACGCGCTAAAGCAGAGCGCTTATTGCCGATAACGCAGTTTATCGGCATTATGCCGCACACCTGATGTTAACCCTGCTTGGCTGTTATGGACACTCCACCGGTTTTTCCCTTATTCGATGCTCCCCGCTTTCTGGAAGAGGGGAATGCCGAGGTTAACCAGCATATTGCCTGGCTGACCCTGAACCGGGTACCCGATGCCGCCTTTATCTATGAACACGCCATGGAATGGCTGCTGGAAAGTCGCCACAGCGAAAACAACTACAAAACCTACCGCAGCGAGCTGACTACCTTTTTGCACTGGTGCCTTGAAGTAGAGCAAATATCGCCGACAGAAGTGACCCGGCGCACCATGAACCGCTATGTGGATTATTGTCAGTCGCCGCCCGGGCACCTGATTGCTTACCGTAATGTGGCCCAGTTTGTTACCGATAAGGCCCTGAACGAGCGCCGTCCCAATCCGCTATGGCGGCCATTCCTGGGCAAAAAAACCGATGGTGCCGAGCAGCCGTACCGGCTCAGCGACAAGGCGCTGAAGACCAAGATGGCGGTGCTGTCTTCTTTTTATGGTTATCTCATTAATGAAGAAATCACCGAGCGTAATCCGGCCACCATCTGGATGCGGCACAGCCGCTTTGGTGCGCCGGCGGCGGTACCTGCAGCTTTGTTTGAGGAAGATGAAGTACGGGTATTCAGTGATTTACAGTGGTCATATGTAATGAACACGGCTCACACACTGGCTGAAAGCAATCCGGAACGCCATGAACGCACGTTATTTTTAGTATCGCTGATGTATGGCTGTTACCTGCGCATCTCGGAAGTCGCGGCCCGGCCCGGGTTTTCGCCGGTCATGAGCCAGTTTCGCCGCGACAGCAAAACCGGTATCTGGAGCTTTTATATCCCTGTCAGCAAGGGCGGTAAAAAACGCACCGTGGCCGTCTCCCGCGAATTGCTGGACGCCCTGAAGCGCTATCGTGAATATCTGGGATTACCGGCACTGCCGGCACCCAGCGACGCCACGCCGCTGTTTGTGCGTCACCGCGCCGCCGGGCGAGGCCGGGATCAGGGCCTGCTCAATGCCAATCTGGGCATTCGTCAGCTGCGTGAGTTGCTCAATGAACTGCTGGCCACCGCTGCCGATGCGGCCATGACCGATGGTTTTGATCAGGATGCCGCCGAGATGCGCACGCTCACGGTGCACGGCATTCGCCATACCGGCATTACTCACGACATCAACTACAACAACCGACCGTTATCTCATGTGCAGGCCGATGCCGGTCACGACAGCATCGACACCACATCGCAATATCTGCACACCAGCAAAACCGAGCGCCACGAAAGTGCCGCCAACAAACGCCTGGATCGGCTAAGAGACTAGGGCAGTTTGAGTGTCTGCTCCAGACGCGGTATGGCGTCATGAATACCATATTTAACATAATATACATTATGCGAAGTGTTATATCCGACGCAATCTGGCCATATTGATACCGGCATCTGGCCCTTGTGACTGGTGCCGCTTCAGGCTCGAATAAGACTTCAGGCATTTACTCAAGGAGCAGTTATGTACGTACTGATGGATATCATGGTGTCACCCGGCGGTGTTGGCTTGTCGGTGTCGCCTTATGTGGCCCGCTGCCAGCAGATTTTTGAAGACGCCGGCCTCACTTATACCATGCACGGATTCGGCACCAATGTTGAAGGTGAATGGCAGCATGTAATGGCCGCCGTTCAGCGCTGTCATGAAGAACTGCATGCAGCCGGTGCCGTGCGCATTACCAGCCATATGAAGTTAAGCACCCGCAACGACCGGGATCAGACCATGGCCGACAAGGTCACCAGCGTGCAACAAAAGCTGAGCTGATAACAGCAGCTTGTGCTGTGCAGTCTCGGAAATTACCGAGGCTGCATTTTGGCCCGCAGATTTTTATGCTGAAAAATCTCCATATTCACAGTGTTTGTAATAACATCCGGCCATTTCAATTATTTCGCATTCAGTCGTAAAACATCAGGATTATCAAGGCGCAGGCTGTAACAAAAGCACGGCTGCAGTATACTGGCAGCCATAAACCAATAGAACGAGTGAACCAGTGCAACCACTGAGCCCGGCCGAGCTGGCCCCTGCATTTTCGTTACCCGAACTGACCACCCTGAAAGACGCGGATCCCCTTCCCTTTAGCGCGCTGCAGCAAAGGGCCGACTCGGCATTTGCCACCCTGTCGGGGCTGAACGCCGTCAACCCCATTTTGCTGATGAACGGCTTTTCCGGCCTGGATGTGGAAGAGCTGGTACAGGATCTGGTGAAACGTCATGCCAATCATGCCGACTTGTTTGATCTTTGCTATGCGGAAAACCTGCATCACCCGCAAAAGCCCATCTGGCTGCGGCTGAAAGCCGGCACCGGCATTGAATTTTGCGAACTGGTTGGCCAGCTGCTGGAGCTCAGCTCCCGCCATCTGGAAGCTGAGCATATTGTTGAGCGCATTCTGAAAAAACAGGGACAGGACGAAAAAGTTGCCGACTATCTCTCAGCTCTGGCACAGCATGTGGCTGCCGGCGGTGGCTTCAGCCATCCGGTGCTGATTAACCTGATGGTGCATCGCCACGACGAACGCATTCCCATTGTGCATGCCCGTCAGTTTACTCCCGAGCAGTTGTTTGGGGCTGTTCATTTTCAGACCGAGCAAGGCTCGGTATTCAGCCATCATCACCTGCTTGAGCCCGGCCTGATACATCAGGCTAACGGCGGCTATCTCATCGTGCCCATTGAAGAGCTGCTGATGCAGCCTTACCTGTGGTTCCGGCTGAAAAATGCCCTGGCCACACGGCAAATAGAATGGAGCCGGCCTCAGGAGATGGCTGCTTTTTACTTTCAGCCCGAGCCACCACCGCTGGATGTGCATCTGGTACTGGTGGGCGATCGCCTGGCGGTGGCCGAGCTGCATATGCTGGACAGAGAGCTGGATACCCTCGCCTTTTTGCGCGCCGATATTATTCCGGAATGGGATGCAGAAGCGGATTTGCCTTCTTATCTGGGTTATCTGGCGCATTTGCGGCAAAAGCATCAGTTGCGTGATATGGATGTGGCAGCGGTAACCCGGTTGTGCCGTTATGGCAGCCGCATTACCGAGCATCAGCAGCGGCTGTCGCTGGTAGAATCGCACCTGGTGGCCATGATGCAGCTGGCAGACGTGATTGCTGCCCGGGAAAACAGCGAACTTATCAACGAGCGTCATTTGATGCTGGCTCAGCAGGAGCAGGATCAGCGCCTTAACTTTCTGGTGGAGCAGTCTGATCTGGGCGTGCGCGACGGTCAGTTCCTGCTGCAGACTCATGGCCGTGAGATTGGCCAGATCAATGGCCTGTCGGTGATTCAGATTGCCGGTCATCCTTATGATTTTGGCGAGCCGGTACGGCTCACTGCCACTGTGCATCTGGGCGACGGTGATGTGGCCGACATTGAGCGCAAGGCCGATCTGGCCGGCCATATTCACGCCAAGGCCATGATGATTATTCATGGCTACCTGGCCAATCTGTTTGGTGCCGAGCACCCTTCGCCGCTGTCGGCCAATCTGGTGTTTGAACAGTCTTATCATGAAATTGACGGCGACAGTGCCGCCCTCGCCGGCCTGTGTGCCCTGCTCTCTGCTTTGGCCCGAGAGCCCATTTATCAGCACTTTGCCATTACCGGTGCGGTGGATCAGTTTGGTAATGTGCTGCCCGTGGGCGGCGTAAACGAAAAAATTGAAGGCTTTTACCGGCTATGCCGGCTACAGGGACTGACCGGCGAGCAGGGCGTGTTAATTCCTGCCAGTAACCGGCTGCAGCTGAATTTGTCTGATGACGTCACTCAGGCCGTGACCGAGGGGCGTTTTCATATTTATCCGGTGGCCCGGGTAGAGGACGCCATTGCCCTGCTGATGGGCTGCGAGGCTGGCAAAGTCGATGATCCGCACACCTTGTTCGGGCGTATTCGCGAACGTCTTGATGAGTTAAACGGTCATACGGTAGAAAGCAGTTTCTGGCAAAGATTACTGCGCCGATAACAAATCGGACTTGTCGGGCGCACAGCTGTTCGCTAAAGTGACGCCAATTTTACACCCGGGCCATGAGTGCCCGATGAAAAAACGGAAGAGTGAAATGCCTTCACAAAAAGAACTGGGTAAACACAGCTTTACCAGAGAAGAACTGCTGGCCTGCAGCCAGGGTGAATTGTTCGGCCCCGGCAACAGTCAGCTGCCCGCCCCCAACATGCTGATGATGGATCGTATTCTGCACATCAGCGATGAAGGCGGTGAGCATGGCAAGGGCGAAATTATCGCCGAGCTGGATATCACCCCGGATCTGTGGTTCTTTGACTGCCACTTTCCTGGCGACCCCGTTATGCCGGGCTGCCTGGGTCTGGATGCCATGTGGCAGCTGGTGGGTTTTTTCCTGGGCTGGAAAGGCGGCCCCGGCAAGGGTCGTGCACTGGGCGTGGGTGAAGTGAAATTTACCGGTCAAATTCTGCCTACCGCTAAAAAGGTAACCTACAAAATTACCCTGAAGCGGGTGATCTGGCGCAAGCTGATCATGGGCATTGCCGATGGCGTGGTAGAAGTGGATGGTCGCCCCATCTATGAAGCCAAAGATCTGAAAGTGGGTCTGTTTACCGACACCTCTGCTTTCTGATCAGCCTTTGCAAACGATAAGGCCCCGCAGTTGCGGGGCCTTTTTTTGTTGATGAAGAAAATGTATGTTTACTTGATGAAGAGGCCGGAACCTTTGTCTTCCATGGCATCTCGCCATCCCCCCAGCCAATGGCCTTTGGCATCAAAATCATTGTAGGGGCACTGCTCTTTGGAACGTCCACTGACTCCAGCTTGGTAACCGCGGGTACGCGCTCTTTCCAAACGGTCACGTTTTTGTCTCTTCATAGGTATTACCCTCGTTTAATCAACAAAAAGTGTGCGGCGTTATCAAGCAGCCGCACTTAAAGTGATAGTTGAGTTTGTGGTTTTTAACAAGGGGTAATTTTTGAGCTTAGCCCAGTCCTGGGTTTTAGCGACTGATATTTATGACGTTTTTGTGAAAGGCAAAAGTGAGAAAGTGTGAGACAGATCACGGGTGGAAAATGCCGGCACCAGGGCCGGCATAAGGTTGTGTCCAGGTTAACCGGCGGCCAGCTCCTCAAGCTCTTCCCAGCGGGAAAACGCAGTGTCGAGTTCGTTTTCCACTGCGGCCAGTTGCTGCAGTTTGTCCTGAGTCACGGCTTCGGGCTGAGTAAAAAAGTCCGGACCATTAATTTCTGCCTGCAGGGCTTCAATCTGCTGCTCCAGCTGTTCAAGCCTGGCCGGCAGGCCGTTCAGCTCCTGCTGCTGTTTATAAGACAGCTTTTTGCCGGAAGACGGCTTGGGCTTTTGCGCCTTGACCGGTGCGGCTTTGTCTTCTTTTACCGCTGCCGGCGTGGGCTGACGCACCCGCTGGGCCTGCATGTCCTGATATCCCCCCACATATTCATCAATGCGGCCGTTGCCTTCAAAGGTCCAGCAATGAGTGGCGGTATTATCGATAAAGTCCCGGTCATGGCTGACCAGTAACAGGGTGCCCTGATAATCGGCGAGCAGCTCTTCCAGCAACTCCAGGGTTTCCACATCCAGATCGTTGGTGGGCTCATCGAGCACCAGCAGGTTGCTGGGTTTGAGGAACAGCCGTGCCAGCAGCAGACGGTTCTTCTCACCGCCCGACAGCGCTTTTACCGGAGTGCGGGCCCGTTTGGGCTCAAACAGAAAGTCCTGCAGATAGCCCAGCACATGGCGGCTTCGGCCCCCGACTTCCACTTCCTGTTTGCCGTCGGCCAGATTGTCCATCACGGAGCGTTCGGGGTCGAGTTGCTCCCGATACTGATCAAAGTAGGCCACATCCAGCTTGGTGCCGCATTTGAGGCTACCCTGCTGCGGCTCTATTTTGCCCAGCAGCAGCTTGATCAGGGTACTCTTGCCGCAGCCGTTAGGGCCCACCAGGGCAATTTTGTCGCCCCGCTGTACCATGGCAGAAAAGTTGCGAATAAGGGGCTTGCCTTCATATTCAAAGCCCAGGTTCTCGGCTTCAAACACAATTTTGCCCGAGCGGCGTACATCGTCCAGAGTAACCGACACCTTGCCCACACTTTCCCGGCGCTGGCTGCGCTCATTACGCAGGGCTTTCAGCGCCCTCACCCGGCCTTCATTACGGGTACGGCGGGCCTTGATGCCCTGACGGATCCAGGCTTCTTCCTGAGCCAGCCGCTTGTCGAACAGGGCGTTTTGCTCGGCTTCCACTCGCAGGGCTTCTTCTTTGTTAACCAGATAATCATCATAATTGCCTGGCCAGCTGGACAGCTTGCCCCGGTCAAGGTCGAGAATACGAGTGGCCATCTTGCGAATAAAGGCACGATCGTGGCTGATAAACACAATGGCACCCCGAAAGTCCATCAGGAAGGTTTCCAGCCAGGCAATGGCATCAATGTCCAGATGGTTGGTGGGCTCGTCCAGCAGCAGAATATCAGGGTCATTGGCCAGCGCCCGGGCCAGCGCCACCTTGCGCAGCCAGCCGCCGGACAGATCCTTCAGCCGGGTATCACCGTTCAGGCCCAGCAAGGTCAGGCTCTGGTTAATACGGGTATCAAACTGCCAGCCATTGGCATGCTCCACCTGCTCCTGCAGGCGCATCAGCTCATTCATGGCTTTTTCCGAGCTGTCGTGACTGACTTTTTCCAGCTGATGATGATAGCGGGCCAGCAGTTCGCCCAGCTCTGCCAGACCGGCAGACACATAATCAAATACGGTCTGATCGTCATCGGTCTTGGGCGGATCCTGCTCCAGCCGGGCAATCACTACGTCCTGCTGCACCTGACGGCGGCCGTCGTCCAGCTGAATATCACCGGCAATCACCTTCATCAGGGTGGATTTGCCGGCCCCGTTGCGGCCCACTATACAGAGCCGCTCACCGGCCTGAATATTCAGTTCAATGCCATCCAGCAAGGGCGCATCACCGTAGGCCAGCAGCGCATTTTGTAACGTTAACAGACTCATGAATGTTCCTGATTGAATGCAAGGAGTTCGTCGGCGGTAAAGGGCCAGTTCAGCTCGGCCCCATCGGTGCTGCGCACTACCGGAATACGAATGCGATAGGCCTCAAGCCACTGTTCATCGTCAATAATGTCTTTTATTTCGGCCTGTGCCGCCAGCCCGGTCTGCTCCAGCAAGGCCCGGGCCTGTTCACACAAATGGCAGCCGTCGGTAGAAAACAGCGTCAGTGTCATTGGTCACTCCAGCGAATTTCCCAGCAGTTATGAATGTTGGGGTTGCGGGCAAAATCCTTGGGCAGAGTGGCGCGGGTAATGTCTTTGGCGGTCAGGCCCATGGCAGCCAGACCATCGGTGTCCATTTTAAAATTGCGCTTGTTGTTGGAGAAAATCAGCAGGCCGCCCTTGCGCAGGTGTTTGCTCAGCAGGTGCAGCAGCTCCAGATGATCCCGCTGCACATCAAAGCTGTCTTCCATTCGCTTGGAGTTGGAAAAAGTGGGCGGATCGCAGAAGATCAGATCATAAACACCATCGGTATTGGCCAGCCAGCTCAGACAGTCAGCCTGCACATATTGGTGCCGGCGGCCGTTCATGCCGTTCAGCTGCATATTGCGCTCGGCCCAGCCCAGATAGGTTCTGGACATATCCACCGTCGTGGTGGAACGGGCACCGCCCAGCGCCGCATGCACGGTGGCGGTACCGGTATAGGCAAACACGTTGAGCACATCTTTACCGTTGGCAAGCTCACCCAGACGCTGCCGAATGGGCCTGTGATCCAGAAACAGGCCGGTATCCAGATAATCGTGCAGGTTTACCAGCAGCTGAGCATTATGCTCCTGTACCTGCATCCACTGGTCGCGCTTATCAAGCTTTTCATACTGCTCTTTGCCCTTCTGCCTGGCTCGTACCTTGAGCACCACCTTGCTGCCGGGCACACCGGTCACTGTCATGGTGGCCTGCACCAGATCAAAGAAACGGGCCTGAGCCTTATGCTCGGGCACACTCTTGGGGGCCGCATATTCCTGGATCACCAGATGGTCCTGATAACGGTCAATGGCGGCATTGTATTCCGGCAGATCCGCATCATAAAGGCGATAGCAGTCTATGCCCTCGCCTTTTGCCCACTTGTCCAGCGCCTTGATGTTCTTGGCCAGCCGGTTGGCAAAGTCTTCCGCCAGCGGCCGGGCCGGTCTGGCATCAATGGCCACGGCATAGTTGCGCAGTTCACAGGCCAGGGCACCGTTAAACAGCTTGTAGGTTTTTTCCGGACGCAGCCGCAGGCAGCTGAGCAGCTCCGGCGAGCTGGAAATCAGACTGACCTGCCAGCCCTTGAACTGATCCCGCAAAATATCGCCCAGGCGCTGATGCAGGCCCAGCAGTGACGGAAACTCGCTCAGGCGTTCACCATAAGGCGGGTTGGAAATCAGCCAGCCGGGCTGCTCACTCGGGTTCTTCAGTTCACTCACGGCTCCCTGAGTGAAGTGGATCAGCCGCTCCACCCCAGCCGCCTCTGCGTTTTCCCGGGCAAAACCCAGCACTCGCTGATCCTGATCAAAGCCGTAAATAACGGCGTCTGTCTTGTTCAGGCCACGAGTCGCCCGCACCGTGGCTTCAGCGTGCAGGCTTTGCCACAGCTCCCGGTCGTGTCCGGACCAGGCCATAAAGCCAAAACGCGGACGCAGCAGACCCGGAGCCTGATCAGCCGCCATCAGCGCGGCTTCAATCAACAGAGTGCCGGAGCCGCACATGGGGTCGACCAGCGGACTTTTGGCGTCCCAGCCGCTGCGCAGCAAAATGGCGGCGGCCAGGTTTTCCTTCAGCGGTGCTTCACCGGCCTGCTGACGGTAACCGCGCTGATGCAGCGCCGGACCGGACAGGTCCAGGGTAATACTGACCCGTTCGCGTTTTAAGTGAGCCAGAATGCGAATATCGGGAAACCGCTTGTCCACGCTGGGACGTTCGCCCCGGCGCTTGCTCAGGCGGTCGACAATGGCATCTTTTATTTTCAGGGCACCATATTGAGTGTTGGTAATGGCCCGGTTGCTGCCGGAAAAATCTACCGCAAAGGTCTGGCCTTCCTTTATATGGGTTTCCCAGTCGATGTTGCTGGCACCTAAATAGAGGTCCATGTCATCACGCATGGGAAATTCCGCCAGCTGCAACATAATGCGTGACGCCAGTCGTGACCATAAGCAGGCCCGGTACGCCACGTCCAGTTCACCTTTAAAGGCCACCCCGGCCACAGTTTCCTGTACCTGGCTGGCGCCCAGGGCTTGAAGTTCGTCAGAGAGTAAAGATTCCAGGCCCTTGGGGCAGGTAGCAAAAAACGGCAGCATAATCACGCATGGTCAGAAATAGGAAGACCCGCATTATACATGAGTGAGACAGTGATATCTGCGGATTAATGGAGGCCGGCCGGCACGAAGCGAATGAAAAGCCACCAAAGCGGGTGGCGAATGAACAGGTCGCTGCTTTGTTGAGCGAACAAAATAAAGTTTTAAACAAGGGCTTGCCTTTGGTGAGCCGGATCACTACTATGCACAGCCTGAGGACGCGGGATGGAGCAGTCTGGTAGCTCGTCGGGCTCATAACCCGAAGGTCGTCGGTTCAAATCCGGCTCCCGCAACCAGTTCTCAGAGTGTAAGTTGAAGTGTTTACCGGCCGCGGGATGGAGCAGCCTGGTAGCTCGTCGGGCTCATAACCCGAAGGTCGTCGGTTCAAATCCGGCTCCCGCAACCAACCGGTGCGCATCAACAAACACAGCATATTCAGTTATCGGCGCGGGATGGAGCAGTCTGGTAGCTCGTCGGGCTCATAACCCGAAGGTCGTCGGTTCAAATCCGGCTCCCGCAACCAACTGAATAAGCAAAATGTATCACACCGGCCGCGGGATGGAGCAGTCTGGTAGCTCGTCGGGCTCATAACCCGAAGGTCGTCGGTTCAAATCCGGCTCCCGCAACCAATCCGGTGATACAACTCCCCTCTTGTTGAAAAATCCCCTTAGTAAGTAATAAATAGCAGGCCGGCTTCAGCCGACCCGACGCATTTCTGCCTTGTTTTCTTCCAGACTGAACAGCCTGTCATTCATTACCTTGATGGCACCAAACACCGGCAAGGTTTTGGTCTCGTTCAATGCAACATCTGCCGACAGCGAAATACACAAAGATGTTGATGGTGACGTCTCCACTACCATCATGGTCAGGTGTCGCTCACCGCAATCCAGACCGATTAACTCACCCAGCTGGGGCTGATGGTAATCGGCTTGTGGCTCAAAAAACCAGCTCTGGGGCATCAGTGGCTTGTAGAAGCGGGCTACCGCCACGCCGTTCAGCGCCGCCTGCATCCGCCGCGACGGCGTTGCCACACAGCTGAGTTTGTCGAGAAAGGTATAATAGAGCCCGGTCTCTTCCACCGAAAAGCTCTGGCGCAGATCGTCAGCGCAAATCAGTCGTTTCTGCTGATAGGGAGTGGCAAACAGCATCTCCTCTCCCAGATCCAGCATCAGGTGCCGGTCTGCGCCGACAAACCAGCACCAATTGTCGTTTGGTTGTAGCAGCATTCACACACCTTGTGAAAAATTATAAGTTCCCCCGATACTGTTAATATATAAGAAAATTTGGGACCGGGGGCAAATAATTATTCAGTTTATCAGAGATAACGCGCCAGATTTTGAACCAGCGCAGGCCCTTGATAAATAAATCCGGAATAAACCTGCACCAGACTGGCACCGGCATTCATTTTTTCCCGGGCGGCGGTCAGTGAGTCTATGCCCCCTACCCCGATAATGGGCAGCTTGCCGTCAAGGCGGCGTGACAGCTCGGCAATCACCTGCGTGCTTTTGCTTTGCACCGGCCGGCCGCTTAAACCACCGGCTTCCTGAGCATGGGGAAGCTCAAACACCAGTTCTCTGTCAAGAGTCGTGTTGGTTGCAATCACGCCGTCAATATTAAAGCGCACCAGGCTATCGGCAATCTGCTCAATTTCACCCTCATCGAGATCCGGTGCAATTTTTACCACCAGCGGTACCTGCTTGTGGTATTTCTCAGCCAGCTCGGCCTGCTTTTGTTTTAATGAGCCCAGCAGATCGTCCAGGGCATCGCCATATTGCAGCGAACGCAGATCCGGCGTGTTGGGGGAAGAAATATTCACGGTAATGTAGCTGGCATGCTCATAAGATTTTTCCATGCAGATCAGGTAATCATCTTTACCATGCTCTATGGGAGTATCTTTGTTCTTGCCGATATTAATACCGAGAATGCCGTTGTAACGGGCCTGTTTTACGTTTTCAATCAGATAATCGATGCCCTTGTTATTAAACCCCATGCGGTTAATGATACCTTCGGCAGGCTGCACCCGGAACAGACGGGGCTTGGGGTTACCGTCTTGTGCACGAGGCGTGACCGTACCTACTTCCACAAAGCCAAAGCCCATGGCAGCAAAGGCATCAATGCACTCGCCGTTCTTGTCCAGACCGGCAGCCAGCCCCACCGGATTACTGAAGGTCAGGCCCATGACTTCAACAGGATTATTAATATGAGGGCGACGATACAGGGCTTCCAGCGGTGTACGCTGAGTTTTGGCCAGGGCTTTCATGGTCAGCTCATGAACCTGTTCGGGATCACATTTAAAGAGAAAAGGTTTTACCAGGGAATACACGTGTTTGTTCCTTATAAAAAAGCCCCGGACCAGGCCGGGGCTTTTGTTGCGGCCGCTTATCAGGCGGCGTTCACACAATTAAGATGCAGCAGGTTCAGCTCCCTTAATGCCACCGAGAACTGGGCGAACTCATGGCTGCCGGAAGTTTTAAAGTCTGCCAGCAGGTTTCGCCAACGGTTGAGCAGCTGCTCATGCTCATCAAGCCACTGGTCGAGCATGGTAGCGCATTCGCCGTTTTCTTTACAGGTTTTCAGTACCACAGAAGCCAGGCTGCGCTGCTGATAGTCCAGATCTTCCCGGAATGACGCCCGGGCCAGTGCCTGCCAGTGGTTACCCACCGCCTGCTGGTTGATCTGCTCCAGGAACCAGTGCAGCTCAAGCTCAGCACCCAGATGGAAATACACCTTGGCGGCCACCTGAATACCCTGCTGATGCTCGTTGCTGATCTGAGCCAGATCCAGCGCCGAGAACAGTGAGCTCATGTTCACAATGCGTGCCGCCAGCGACTCGGGCACGCCCTGTTTGGTCAGCGCTGCCACTTCCGCTTTATGCTCGGCCACTTCACTGTCAACCATCACGTCATAAAGGTGCTTGCCGAGAGTGTCATAGGCGGGTTTATATTGCTCGATGGTTTCTTCCAGCCCCAGATTGCGGTTGCGGTTACGCAGGAACCAGCGGGTAGCCCGGCGTACCATGCGCCGGCACTGGTAGAACATCTGCAGTTGTAGCTGTGCCGGCACCTTGTTGTCCAGAGACTCAATATCGCGCAGCAGCTGATTCAGGCCAAACACTTCCCGGGCAATCATAAAGCTGATGGCGATATCACCAATGCCGGCACCGGTTTCATCCAGCAGGCGGTTGGCAAAGTTACAGCCCATGTCGTTGACCATGATATTGGCCAGGCGGGTAGCAATAATTTCATGGCGCAGCGGATGCTGCATCAGTGCTTCACCAAAGCGGGCCACCAGTTTCTCCGGCATGCTGGCGGGCAGCAAACGGGCGATATAGTCGTTGTCGGTGATCTCGGGAATATTGAGCATGTCCTTCAGCACCATTTTGCCGTAAGCCACCAGCACCGCCAGCTCGGGCCGGGTCAGGCCCCGGTTGGCGGCCATGCGCTCGGCCAGCTCCTCATCACTGGGCAAGTACTCCAGCCCGCGGTCGAGCCGGTCCTGGCGCTCCAGCCAGTGCATAAAGCGCTGATGCTCCTTCAGTGCCTGCGCGCCTCTGTGCTGGGTAATGGAAATGGTCTGGGACTGACGATAGGCGTTGGTCAGCACTATGTCGGTGACCTTATCGGTCATATCGAACAGCAGCTCGTCTCTGTGCTTTTTGGTCAGCTCGCCTTCTGCCACCAGCTTGTTCAGCAGAATTTTGATATTCACTTCGTTATCGGAGCAGTCAACGCCGCCCACGTTGTCGGTAAAGTCGGTATTGATGCGTCCGCCCTTGCTGGCATATTCAATACGGCCCAGCTGAGTGCAGCCGAGGTTACCGCCCTCGCCCACAATACGGGCGCGCAAATCTTCCCCGTTTACCCGCACGGCGTCGTTGGCCCTGTCACCCACATCGGCGTCGGTTTCATTGCGAGACTTGATATAAGTGCCAATGCCGCCGTTCCAGATAAGATCCACCTGCGCCATCAGCAGATGGCGAATCACCTCATTGGGTGTCAGGCTGGCTTTTTGCGTGCCCAGCAGTTTTTTCATCTGCGGCGACAGTTTCACCGACTTGGCAGCCCGTGAAAAGATACCGCCGCCCTCGGAAATGAGCTCCTTGTTATAATCCTCCCAGCTGGTGCCCGGCGTGTTGAACAGGCGCTGGCGCTCGTCAAAGCTGGCCGCCGCATCGGGCTCGGGATCAATAAAAATATGCAGGTGGTTAAAGGCAGCCACCAGCCGGGTGTGTCTGGAGCGCAGCATGCCGTTACCGAACACGTCGCCGCCCATGTCGCCAATGCCCACACAGGTGAAGTCGGTATCCTGACAGTTAATGCCCAGCTCACGGAAATGGCGCTTCACCGACTCCCAGCCGCCCCTGGCGGTAATGCCCATTTTCTTGTGGTCGTAACCCACAGAGCCGCCGGAAGCAAAAGCATCTCCCAGCCAGTGGCCATATTCGGCACTGATGCCGTTGGCAATGTCCGAGAAGGTGGCCGTGCCCTTGTCGGCGGCGACCACCAGGTAATAGTCGTCTTCATCATGGCGCACCACGTTTTCCGGATGAGTGACTTCGCCGTTAACGATATTGTCGGTCACATCCAGCAGGCCGCGAATAAACAGCTTGTAGCAGTCTTTACCTTCCTGCAGAAAAGCGGCGCGATCCCCTTCCGGCAGTTGCTTGCAGACAAAACCGCCCTTGGCCCCCACGGGCACAATCACAGTGTTTTTCACCTGCTGGGCTTTTACCAGGCCCAGCACTTCGGTGCGGAAGTCTTCCCGGCGGTCCGACCAGCGCAGGCCGCCTCGGGCCACCTTGCCCCAGCGCAGGTGTACCCCTTCCACCCGGGGGGAATATACAAAGATTTCAAATTTCGGCAGCGGCAGCGGCATATCACTGATCGACTCCGGAGCCAGCTTGAAGGACACATATTCCTTGTCATTACCATTTGCCGCAGGCTGATAGAAGTTGGTGCGCAGGGTCGCTTCAATCATTTCCATATAACGGCGAATAATGCGGTCGTCATCCAGGTTGGCCACCTTGTCCAGCTCTTCCACCAGCTCCTGGTGCAGGGCCTGCAGTTTTTTCTCGCTGCGTTTGAATGACGGGCTGAAGCGCTGCTCAAACAAAGTGAACAGCAAGCAGGATAAATGCGGATAGCGATACAGGGTTTCTTCAATATAGGCCTGACTGAAGGTGACCCCGGTCTGGCGCATATAACGGGCATAGGCACGCAGCACACTGACTTCCCGTCCGGTCAGACGGGTCGCCAGCACCAGGCGGTTAAAGCCGTCATTTTCCAGCCGGTTATTCCATACATCAGAGAAGGCATCCTGAAAGCGCTGCTGGCTGGCATCCAGATCCAGGGGGCCGCGCGGATGCAGCATGGAAAAATCCAGGATCCAGAAGGTTTCGTCACCGCAATCCACTTCATAGGGCGTTTCGCCAATCACTCTCAGCCCCAGATTTTCCAGCATGGGCAGCACATCGGACAGATGAATGGGCTCGGCCCTGTGATAGAGCTTTAGCCGCACCCGGTTGGAGTCTTTGGCCTGCTCCTGGGCACGATAGAACAACAGCCCCAGACGGTTATCATCACTCAGGGCTTCCAGTTGCTCAATATCAGCCACTGCCGTGCCCGGCATTACATCTTCGGTGTAAGCTCTGGGAAAGGCCTGCTGATATTTACTCTTGAGGCGATTGCCCTCAGCTTCGCCAAAGCTTGCCGACAGCGCCTGCTCCAGTTTGTCGTCCCAGCTGCGGGCAGCTTCTATCAGGTTGGACTGAATTTCGTTCACATTAATATCCATGGTGTTATTTTGCACGCGGATCAGATAGTGAGTGCGGGCCAGCACCCCTTCCGAGAAATAGGTAGTAAATTCCACTTCCTCTTCAGAGCCGAAGTAACGCTGAAAAATCCGCTGGGTTTTCTCCCTCAGGGCCGTGTTGTATCTGTCTTTGGTGACATACACCATGCAGGAAAAAAAGCGGCCGAACAGATCCCGGCGCACAAACAGCCGGGTCATGTCCCGCTCCTGCATGGCCAGCACTCCCATGCCAATGTCCAGCAGCTCGTCTTCACGGGCCTGAATAAGCTCGTCGCGAGGGTAGGTTTCCAGAATATTCAGCAGGGCTTTATAAGCATGGGATCCGGCTTCCAGGCCGGAGGCAGTGATGATGCGGGTCAGCTTTTCGCCAATCAACGGAATTTGCATGGCGCTGGTGTTATAAATGCTGGAGGCATACAGGCCAATAAAGCGATCCTCACCAATCACATTGCCCTTGTTATCAAACCGCTTCACGCCTATATAGTCGATATAAGCCGGTCTGTGTACGCGGGATTTATGATTGGTTTTGGTCAGCACCAGAATATTTTTGCTCAAGGCCTCTTTTTGCGCTGTGGGTGTCAGGCTGCTCAGGCGCAGGCCGTCACTGTGCTGTATATTACGCATCAGCCCCAGGCTGGTATCGTGATCCGGCACCAGCTCATAATCTCCCTCAATGGCGGAAATATGATAGCGGCGATAACCCATGAGGGTGAAGTTGTGATTGGCCACCCAGCGCAGAAACGACAGGGTTTCTGTTACATCCTGCTGATCGTGCTGTTTCACCTGAGCCGGCAGGGCTTCAATCACCTCATTCAAGGTATTGACCATGGGCTGCCAGTCATCTACCGACAGCGCAACTTCTTCCACCACCGACAGCAGCTCGTCTCTTAACTGATCCCGTCTGGCTTTCTCGGGCTGGCGATCAATTTCAATCAAAAAGGCCGTTTCCGCCCTGTTTTGCTTACGCTTGTCTTTGCTGGAAAGGATTTCGGTCAGACGGCCCTGCTTGTCGCGCACCAGGTGCATGGGCTGATGCAGCATCAGGTGAGCAGTAATGCCCAGCCGGCTCAGCGCCATGCGGATCGAGTCCACCTGAAAAGGTGCATCCCGCAGTACCAGCTCAACAATAGTGTGAGGTGATTGCCAGCCATGGCGGGTCAAGGTGGGGTTATATACCTGAACATGGGGTTTATCATCCGGGCGGGTTTCAAAATCGTTCCAGAGATTAATGGCGGCACCATAAAGATCACTGTCATTGCGATGGTTCAAATCATCATGGGTCATGCCACTGTAGAGCTTGCAGACAAATTGCTGTACCAGGGGAGCTATGTTCTCGGGAAACTTTTCACTAACCAGTTGTTCAACGTTTTCAAGTAATACAGAAGTGCTTGCATTAAGTGTCATGGTATTGGATTCCTCATGAGCAGGCTGACCATGGAGAAAAGAATGACCAATGAGTGTGACAACTCACCGGAATGACAATCAGTGTATGCCTGCTGAAACAGGAAAGCGAGGCATTCTCTGAGCAAGGATCTGAAAAATATCGCCACCGTCACTGATGCGCAGAATATATGCAAAGGCAAAGAGAAAATAAATGAATGAATATTCCATGAGGCGGCATATTTAAATCATTTTTTACAATATACAAAATAAAACGACGACACCGTCAGGGCATCGCCGTTAATTGTTATGAATAAATACTTAAATACGTTGCAAACGCTGCAGCGAATTGCGCTCACTCAGCTCCACTTCAAAGCGCCCGTGCAGTCCGCCATGGCCTACAAAAGCACGAAAGTGGTGCAGGGGCAGCTGCAACCTGAGCCCCTGCTCTGTCATGACCGTCAGCGCCGACACCCGGCCGGTATAATATCGCTGTAGTTCGGCCGCAGAAATTGCCAGCCGAAAGTGAAAACGCTGCATCAGTCCAGTGCCTTGCTGATCTTTTCATACAGATCACGAGACAGTGAGGGTAATGCCATCAGCTGCTGCAGCCGCTGCTTTATCAGGCTCTGACGGCCGTCATCGAGCCGGCGGAACTGAATAAAGGGCGTCAGCAAGCGGGAAGCTACCTGGGGGTTGCTGTCGTTCAGTGTGGTCAGTACTTCAGTAAGCAGATCATAGCCGGCACCGTCAATACGATGAAACTGCGCCGGATTACCCTGACAAAAAGCACCAATCAGCGCCCTCACCCGGTTGGGGTTGGTCAGACTGAAGGTGGGGTGTGTCATCAGCTCACGCACTCGTGCCAGCGTATCGGCACCAGGTGCCGTGGCCTGCAGCCGGAACCAGTTGTCCAGCACCAGTCCGTCGTTGCGCCACTTTTGCTCGAACTGTGTCAGCATAGAGTGACGGCAATCCAGCTCACCACGCACCGCTGCGCGCAGGGCTCCCAGAGTGTCAGTCATGTTATCAGCGGCGGCAAACTGATCTGCCACTCTGGTCTGATCACCGGTTAACGCCAGATAACCCAGCGCGGTATTTTTCAGCGCCCGGCGAGCCATGTCATCATGATCAATGCGATATTCCGGTGTCTGGTTCTCTTCATAAGCCTGCTGCCAGGCTGGTATCAGAGCCTCAGCCAGCTCTTTGGCCAGGTGCTGGCGCACTTCGCACAGCTGCTCGATATTCGCCTGTTCAAACAGCTCCAGCAGGCTGTTTACATCCGGCAAGGTCAGCATTTCTGCTTTTAGTGCTCTGTCTATGCCGCTGTCTTCCAGCGTACAGCGAAACACATCCAGCAGGCTGCGGGGCAATACCGGTGCCTGGCGGCGTTGCAGCAGTGCCATATTATGCCGCACCGTATTATTGATAAGCATCTGTACCGCATCCCAGCGTACAAACTCATCCAGACTGACCCGGGCCAGCAGGGTCAGCTGCTCATCGGTATAGAGATAATCCAGTTTTACCGGCGCCGAAAAACCCTGCAGCAGTGCCGGTACCGGACGGGATGGCACGCGCTCAAATACAAATTCCTGCTCGTTTTCCAGCACATCCAGCACGGCATCAGCAGGCTGGCCGTTCAGGTACAGCGATATCGGTTCACCCTGTTCGCTGTAGAGCGCCACGCTCAGGGGAATGTGCAGCGGCAGCTTTTCGGGCTGATCTTTGGTGGGCGGCGTGTGCTGCTGCACCGTCAGGGTATAGCGCTGAGTGTCTGCATCATAAGCATCACGCACCGTCAGCTCCGGCGTACCGGACTGACTGTACCAGCGTTTGAAACGTGTCAGATCCCGGCCACTGGCCTCGCTCATGGCCGCCACAAAGTCATCACAGGTGGCCGCCTGGCCGTCAAAACGCTGAAGATAAAGTGCCAGACCAGCCTGGAATGCCTGCTCACCCAGCAGAGTGTGCAGCATGCGGATCACTTCCGAGCCCTTTTCATACACCGTCAGGGTGTAGAAATTATTCATCTCGATCACCGCATCGGGGCGAATGGGATGGGCCATGGGGCCGGCGTCTTCGGCAAACTGGGGGCCGCGCATAATGCGCACATTACTGATGCGGTTAACCGTGCGCGAGCCCAGATCAGAAGAGAACTCCTGATCCCGGAACACCGTCAGCCCTTCTTTCAGCGACAGCTGAAACCAGTCCCGGCAGGTAACCCGGTTGCCGGTCCAGTTATGAAAATATTCATGACCGATCACCCGTTCCACATCCAGATAATCATCATCGGTAGCGGTTTTGGCGTCTGCCAGCACGAACTTGGCGTTAAATACATTCAGGCCTTTGTTCTCCATGGCCCCCATATTGAAAAAGTCCACCGCTACTATCATGTAAATATCGAGATCATATTCCAGATTGCAGCGCTGCTCGTCCCAGCGCATGGACGCCTTGAGGCTGTCCATGGCATGTCCGGCTCGGTGAAGGTTGCCCTTGTCCACAAAAATTTCCAGCGACACTTCGCGGCCGCTGTGAGTGGTATAGCTGTCGCGCAGTACATCAAAGTCACCGGCCACCAGTGCAAACAGATAAGCAGGCTTGGGAAACGGATCCTGCCACTGCACCCAATGGCGGCCATCATCAAGCACACCCTGCCCCACCCGGTTACCGTTGGACAGCAGGAAGGGGCAGGTGGTGGCATCGGCGGTAATGCGGGTGCTGAAGCGGGCCAGCACATCGGGCCGGTCAAGATAATAGGTAATACGGCGAAAGCCCTGCGCTTCACACTGGGTACAGAAAGCATCACCCGACTTGTACAGCCCTTCAAGGGCCGTGTTGGCCGACGGATTAATGCGGTTTCTGATGGTCAGCACAAATTCCTGGGGCACCTGAGGCAGCACCAGGGCGTTCTCTTCCTGTTCGAACTGAGTGGTTTCAATGCCGTTCACCGACACCGACAGTAACTCAAGTTGCTCGCCATTCAGCACAAGCGGCTCATTATGCTCACCATTGCGGCGCACACGGCTGATGGCCACTACCTCGGTGGCGGTGTCGTGCAGCTGAATATCCAGATCCAGGGTGTCAATCCAGTAATGAGGCGGCTGATAATCGTCGCGATATTGCACCTGAGGTTGGGTTTGGCTCATAGTGAATCTCGTTGAAAATGATGAATGGAAGTGATCAATAAAAAAACGGGGCCGCAAGCTGGCCCCGTATTAACCTGTTTTGCTCAGCCCAGCATGTCGGCCAGATCGGCGGTAATGCGCGCCGCTTCTTCCAGATAGCTGTCTTTAGGCTCAAAATCCTTGGGTGCCTCGTCCAGACTGGCTACCGGCTCCAGATTAGCACGACGCAGCCGGTCATTCAGCCGTGCCAGAGATTTGGCATCCTGCTCTTTCAGCTCGGCTTTACGTTCTGCCAGGTTGAGCGAAATGGACGTTTCGTCTTTTTTCTTCTGATATTCGCGAATATCTTCAAATACATAAGAAAATTCCGGATCCTGCTCAATTCGCGCCTGATGACGCTGGCGCAATTTAGCAAGATAAGGACTCAAATCCTGTACCTGGCTGAAATCAACGCTTTCAATCTGATCCCAGGGAAGTGCGTTTTTCTCCAGGCTTTCTCCGGTTTCATCAGCTTTTATGGGAGTGGGAAACGGAATATCCGGCCTCACACCACGGTTTTGAGTGCTGCCACCATTAATACGGTAGAACTTGGCAATGGTAAACTGAACAAAGCCCATGGGATGTTCATACAGGTCGTAAATGCGCGACAGGCTGCGGTGCTGTTGTACCGTGCCTTTGCCGAAGGTATTTTCACCCAGAATAATGGCCCGGCCATAATCTTTCATGGCGGCAGCGAAAATCTCTGAGGCCGACGCCGAATAGCGATCCACCAGCACAGCCATGGGGCCGTCGTAGCTGATACGATCGTCTTCGTCACCATTCACCGAGATGCGACCCAAACCGTCGCGAATTTGTACCACAGGACCATTATCAATAAACAGGCCGGTCAGGGCCGAGGCTTCGGTCAGCGCGCCGCCGCCATTGGTGCGTAAATCAATGACCAGCCCTTCTATATTCTCCTGCTGCAGCTTCTCCACTTCCCGGGCCACATCAACACTCAGGTTGACGTAAAAGCTCGGAATTTCAATCACACCGATGCGATGCTCGTCTACCTCCAGTACCTTGCCACTGGCGGCCCTGTCTTCCAGGCGCACGGTATCACGGGTCAGTTCAATCACCCGGGGCGTATTGGCCACCGCCTGACCACGCTGGATTTGCAGCCAGACTTTGGTGCCTTTTGGCCCCTTAATAAGATCCACAACTTCATCCAGCCGCCAGCCAATCACATCAGTAATTTTATCCTGCGACTGCCCCACCCCGATAATGCGGTCATCAGGCTGCAGCTCGCTGGACTTGGCCGCCGGACCACCAGGCACCAGGGAGCGAATGACAGTGTAATCGTCTTCGGCCTGCAGCACGGCACCAATACCTTCCAGCGACAGATTCATCTCAGTCTCAAAGCGCTCGGCATTGCGCGGGCTCAGATAGCTGGTATGAGGTTCAATGGCCCTGGCAAACGCATTGGCAAAGCTCTGGAAGGCATCTTCACTTTCACTTTGAGACAAACGTTTGATGGCATTGTTGTAACGCTTGGTCAGGGTGGTCTTGATTTCATCCCAGTCTTTGTCGGCCAGTGCCAGACTCAGGGCATCAAACTTCACCCGCTTGCGCCACAACTCATCCAGCTCCTGACGGCTGGCAGGCCAGTCGGCTTCGGTGCGGTCAAACTGGTAACGCTCGTTATCCTCAAACGTCATGGGCGTGTCGAGCAACGACAGTGCATAGGACAGGCGCTGATAGCGCAGTTTCAGACTTTCGTTGTACATTTCAAAGGCAGAGTCGAGCCGCCCGGCCCGCAGCAGGTCATCAAAGCTGTTGCGAAAGCGCTCAAAGCGCTGAATATCCTGCCGGGTAAAAATGTTACGGTTGTAGTCCAGGCTTTCAATGTAACGATCAAAAATCGCCTGAGAAAACTGATCGTCCAGCCTGAACTGCTTGTAATGAGAACGGGTGAACAGCGCGGTAATCCGCTTGGCCGCTGCTGCGTGCTGACTTTCCGGTGCCAGCGCAGGAATAGCATCAGCATCGATGGCCGGTGCCACTGCCTGAGCAAGGCCAGTGGCCAGCACAGCGGCGGCCACCAGGGAATAACGAATTCCGTGACTGATCAAACCCTACTCCTCAGAGAACTATATGTTCAAATTTAACGCGCACTGACATACCGGTTTTCAGTTCAACCTGAACATCGTCCCGGGTCACTTCCTTAATGGTAGCGGGAACCGGCGACTTGCCCAGCAAAACTTTGACACTCTGCTCTACCGCGAGTTTCGCAGGATCCACTTTTTTTGCACGCGGACGGGGCTTTTTACCGGCCGGCTTTTCCTTGCGCGGGCCAAACACCTTTTCCTTGCTGTCTTTGAGCGCCTGTCTGGCGTGATCAATATGCTCCTGGGTCAGCTCACCGCAGGGGTTGCCGTCGAGGTCAACACGGCTCATGCCGGCCTTGAGGCCGTGCAGATAACGCCAGCTGGAGGTGTACTGGCGCAACGCGGTGCGCAGCAAAGTCTTGGATACCTTGGGATCATCCGTCATGCGTGCCGCCAGATCCTGAAAGATACCAATCTTGAGCGGTTTGGCTTCGCCTTCCGCTACAAAACACTGGGGAAAGCACTCGGCCAGATAAGCAATGACTTCTTTACTGTTTTTCAGTTTTTCAGAGTTTTCCATGAATTACCTTGGGGTTTGAAACCAGTGGGCGCACCGCCCGTTGAAACCGGCATATTATAAGGGCCGCACCAACAAAAGCGACCCCGGCATATTACAGTATTGGCAGTACAGCCCGCACCAACGCAGACAAGCCCTGTTCATCGTGGGCATCAAAGCGATTTAAGTCAGGGCTGTCAATGTCCAGCACGCCCCAAACCTGCCCGTCAGCATCAGCCAGCGGCACCACAATTTCAGAATTGCTGGCGGCATCACAGGCAATATGACCGTCAAATGCATTGACATCGGCTACCCGCTGCACCTGATTGGTTGCGGCTGCTGTGCCACAGACCCCTTTACCAACGGGAATACGCACGCAGGCAGGCTTGCCCTGGAACGGGCCCAGCACCAGTTCATTGCCGTCATGCAGGTAAAAGCCGACCCAGTTAATGTTATCGAGGGACAGGTTCAGCAGTGCCGACAGGTTGGCCAGCTTGGCAATACGGTTGGGTTCGCCTTCGCACAAGGCCAGTGCCTGAGCGGTCAGGCTTTGATAAAATGTGTGTTTTTCGCTCATGGTGTCAGAGAGTTAACGGTTTTGGGTTAACTTACCTGCCCTTCAGGCAAATGAAAACCAAAGATGGTGATGAATGAATAAAAAAGATTCAAACAGCCGGGTTTTGCACTGGTCCGGGCTGATCAGCATGATGCGGCGACATAAAAAACAGCTGATCAGAGCCCACCTGCTGGCCATTGCCGGCACCCTGCTGGCGGTGCCTGTTCCCCTGCTGATGCCATTGCTGGTAGACGAAGTGCTGCTTGAGCAACCCGGCAGCCTGATTGCAGCCCTGAACCCTATATTGCCTGACAACTGGCAGACCGGAGTGGGGTATATTTTAGCGGTGCTGGTGGTGACACTGTTGCTGCGCGTTATGGCCCTGGTATTCAATATTTTGCAGGGGCGGCAGTTTGCCCGGGTAGCCAAACACATTACCTTTCAGATCCGCCAGCGTCTTACCCGCCAGCTGATGCGCACGCCCATGCGCACCTTTGAATCTGTGGGGGCCGGCAGTGTCAGCTCCCACTACATCACCGATGTGGAAACCCTTGACAAATTTCTGGGCGAAACACTGAGCCGGCTGCTGATAAGCCTGCTGAGTGTGATAGGCACTGCCGTGGTGCTGTTGCTGCTGAACTGGCAGCTGGGGCTGTTTATTCTGCTGCTTAACCCTGTGGTAGTGTTTTTTTCGAGCCGGCTCGGCTCAAAGGTAAAGTATCTCAAACGCAATGAGAACAAGGCTTTTGAGCTGTTTCAGCAGGCGCTGGTAGAAACCCTGGACGGCATTCAGGAAATTCGTGCGGCCAACCGGGAGCGCCACTATCTGCGCCGGGTCATCGACAGGGCCCGCGGCGTACGGGATACCGCCATTGAATATCACTGGAAAAGCGAAGCAGCCGGAAAGGCCAGTTTTCTGCTGTTTCTGTCCGGGGTGGAGTTATTTCGGGCCGTTGGCATGATCATGGTGTTGTTTACCGATCTTACTGTAGGTCAGATCTTTGCGGTGTTCAGCTACCTCTGGTTTATGATGGGGCCGGTACAGGAGTTGCTCAATATGCAGTATTCCTTCTATGCCGCCGATGCCGCTCGTAAACGCATTAACAGCATGCTGGCACTGGGCGGCGAGCCTGAGAGTCAGGGCCGCGTTAATCCTTTTACCGGCACCACTACCCTGCCCATTGATGTCAATCATCTGAGCTTTTCGTACGATGGTGAACGAAAAGTGCTGGATGACGTAAGCCTGAGCATTGCCGCCGGTGAAAAGGTCGCTCTGGTGGGTGCCAGTGGTGGCGGCAAGTCCACTTTTATTCAGCTGTTGCTGGGGCTTTATCCTGCCGACAGCGGCGATATTCGTTTTGGCGGTGTCAGCTGCAAGGATATTGGCTTTTCCACCATTCGCGAGCATGTGGCCACCGTGCTGCAGCAGCCGGTGCTATTTAACGATACGGTGCGGGCCAACCTGAATCTGGGTGACGAACACCATGATGATGCCATCTGGCAGGCACTGAAGGTGGCACAGCTTGATGAGGTGGTAGCGGCCATGGACAAGGGCCTGGATACGGAAGTGGGCCGGCGGGGAGTACGGCTCTCGGGCGGACAACAACAGCGGCTGGCAGTGGCCCGCATGATCCTGAAAGACCCCGCCATTGTGATTCTGGATGAGGCTACCTCGGCGCTGGATACCGATACCGAGCAGCGCTTGCATCAGGCCATGTCGGGCTTTCTGAAAGGTCGCACCACCCTGATAGTGGCACACCGGTTAAGTTCGGTGCGTCAGGCCGACAGAGTGATTGTGTTTGAAGACGGAAAAATCAGCCAGTCGGGCACTCATCATGAGCTGCTGGACCGGCCCGGTCTCTATCGCACCCTTTACAGCTGATCAGGCAACGTCTTTAACCTGTTCCTCTTCATGGCCGGCAGCAGCCTTCTGCTTGTCGGCTTTTTGAGCCGGCTTTTTCTTCGGTGCCGCCAGTGCCTGCTGGTTTTCTGCCAGATACAGCGCCAGCGCTTCCCTGTCTTGCTCGTTAAGTGCGACCGGTGCCCCTTCCAGCACGGTTTCGATATGTTCAGCCTGATCGAGCAGCCGGTCATAGGCATCGGCTTCTTTTTTGTTGGTGAAGATCATCTTCTCAATCCCATTACGCACAACACGATATTGAACTTCTACAGCCATAGTGGACTCCTTATCTGTATAAACATACAGTAAACAAGCATCCCTGTTATTTCAAGGGTTAACTGGCAGCCCTGCTATTAAAGGCTAAAATTTGTAAAGGGAGCGCCTGTCTGGCGTTCTCTTAGCGCACGGCTCAGTCAATGAGCCATTCCCCTGAGCCAGGTACACGGATTTCGTACCTGGCTTTTTTTGTGCTGGCTTACTGGCAAACAACGCCGATCTGTATTAGATTAAAAGCTTATATTTTTATGTTGGCATAACTTATGTTTACTCTGGCCGCCGAATTACGTCACACCATGGATCAACTGGAGCTGGCTCTGGCAGAGCTTAACCAGCACCTGCGCCAGCAGGCAGGATCAGCGCCGGTAGCTGCCGCCTGGTTGCTGCCGCAAACACCCACGGGCAAAGAGCACGAGCCGGTAGAGATCATCACCATAGAAGAACACATGGCCGGCCTTCCTGCCCTTGATGCAGCCCTTGCCGCCTTTGGCCGCTGGCATATCTCGCCCGGTTGCTCCGCCAAAGCCAGCTTTCGGCTGCCGGGCTTTGTGCTGCTCCCTGCAGCCAGCCACTCAGTCATCGCTCCTCTGGTAGAAGAGGTGAATCACCTTAAGCAGACCTTTCGTGCTCTGGTACAGCAACTGGACGACAAAGACAAAAAGTTCACTCTGGTGCACGACACCTTTCCGGGTCTGATCACCCTGCAGGTATATCGTCAGCTCACGCTGCTGCCTCGCTCCGCCTCCCGGCTGGGCTTTACCTGGGCCAACAAGCAAATTATTCAGAAGGTAGACAAGATAAAACTGGTGGAGCAACTGATGCAAAGCCGGCTCTCCCCTCCTCCGCTGGTAGATGAGCACACCTGGCTGCAATGTATCGACCGTGAAATTTACGATGTAAAACGTCTGCCCGCTCACATTGAACTGCGCCTGCGCCGGCCGGTCAAAACCCATCCCATGGTCAATGTGCGCTGGCATGAACAGCTCACACCCCGTCAGCAGCAGTTCAAGGCGCACCTGCCGCTGATATTGTGCCAGGATGAACTGCCGGCAGTCACGCCGTTGGGAAACTATCCTCCCGCGAACACCCGCAAGCGACGCAGTGCGCGCATTGGCGGTGAGCCCTTGATTCCGCGGCTGCATATTTATCCGTATCAGCCCTGACATACTGCTGAGTGGCAGTGTTATCATGGCATAATGTTTCTTTTGTAACTGCTGGAGCCCGAAATGGCGCTGCCCCTTTCATTACTGTTGCTGCTGGCAAGCCTGGCCGGGCTGACGCCCCTTGCCATCGACATGTATCTCCCCAGCCTGCCCACCATTGCTGAAGATCTGGGTGTGCCCGTGTCACAGGCACAGCTGACCATCAGTGTTTATCTGGCCGGCTTTGCGCTGGGCCAGCTGTTTTACGGGCCGCTGGCCGATGCCACCGGGCGCAAGCCGGTGATGCTCGGCGGACTGGCGCTGTTTACCCTGGCAAGCCTGGGCTGTGCCTTTGCCAACAGCATTGAAACCCTGATGACCTTTCGGTTGCTGCAGGCACTGGGTGGGGCCGCCGGATCTGTGGTGCTCAACGCGCTGCTCAGAGACATGTTTGAGCGGGACATGTTCGCCAGAGTCATGTCCATGGTCATTCTGGTGATGACACTGGCACCGCTGGTGGCTCCCATTATTGGCGGCTATCTGTTGCTGGTGGGGCACTGGCACAGCATTTTTGTGCTGCTGGCAGTCATTGGTGCCCTGGTCTCGGTCGCGCTGGCGCTGCGCATTCCGGAAACCTTAAAGCCCGAGCACCGGCAATCGTTTCGTATCTGGCCGGTGCTGCAGAACTACAGCCGGGTGCTGCGCCACCGCGCCGCCCTGGGTTACATTGGCTGTGGCGGTCTCACTACCGCTGCCATGTTTGCGTTTATTTCCGGCTCGCCGCTGGTCTATATCGAGTTGTATGGTGTACCTCCCGAGCGCTATGGTCTGCTGTTTGCCCTGAACATAGTGCTGATGATGGTGCTGACCTTTGCCAACAGCCGGCTGGTAAAACACCTGGGCAGTGATCGTCTGCTGAAAACCGGCCTGATACTGGCGGCGGTAGCGGCGATGGCGCTGTTGTTTTTTGGCATCACCGGCATCGGTGGTCTGTGGGGGCTGGTGCCCGCTATTATGCTGCTGATAGCGCAAATCAGTCTGGTGGGGGCCAATTCCATGGCCGGGCTGCTCAGTCATTTTCCCGAGTCGGCAGGCACTGCCTCGGCGCTGGCCGGCACAGTGCGCTTTGGTCTGGGTGCGCTGGCCACCTTTGCGGTCAATGCCAGCCATGCCCTTTCTGCCCTGCCCATGACCCTGGTGATGAGCCTGTGCGCCTGGCTGGCGCTGGCCAGCTATTGGTTACTGGTGCGGCCGGCGCTGACAGCACCAGCATAATTTATGCAACAGCAGCCCTTTTTTTACTACCGGTGCAAGTGATATAACTAAAAGGCATCGCTTTGCGATCACATTCGCTTTTATCAAGAAGGAATTGACAACACTATGTTTGAGAAGGTCACTGCTGCTCCGGCGGATCCTATTCTGGGTCTGACCGATGCGTTCCGCAAAGATGCCCGTACCGATAAAATCAATCTGGGCGTAGGTATCTACAAAGACGAAGCCGGTCAGACCCCGGTACTGCGCTGTGTCAAAAAGGCTGAAGCCCGCCTGGTGCAAGAGCAAACCACCAAAAACTATCTCAGCATAGAAGGCATTGAGGCCTATGGTCAGGTAGTACAGAAGTTGCTGTTTGGTGATGGTGCCGCCATTATTGCCGACAAACGTGCCCGCACCGCTCAGGCACCGGGCGGCACTGGTGCCCTGCGCATTGCCGGCGAGTTTATTGCCCGCCAGCTCGACACCAACACCATCTGGATCTCCAATCCTACCTGGGCCAACCACAGAGCCGTGTTTACCGCCGCCGGTCTTGAAGTAAAAGAATACGGCTACTATAACGCCGACACCAAGGATCTCGACTTTGACGCCATGCTCGCCAGCCTGGAAGATGCCAAAGCCGGTGATGTGGTGCTGCTCCACGGCTGCTGCCACAACCCTACCGGCATTGATCCCACTCAGGCGCAGTGGCAGCAACTGGCCAAACTGGCCGCCGACAAGGGCTGGCTGCCCATGTTCGACTTTGCCTACCAGGGCTTTGCTCAGGGTACGGAAGAAGACGCCTATGGCCTGCGTGAGTTTGCCAAACACAATGCCGAGTTGCTGATTGCCAGTTCTTTCTCCAAGAACTTCGGCCTCTACAACGAGCGTGTGGGTGCCTTTACCCTGGTTGCCGCTGATGAAGACACCGCCAATACCAGCTTCAGCCAGGTGAAAGCCATTATTCGCGCCAACTACTCCAACCCACCGTCTCATGGTGCCAACGTGGTGGCCATGGTCGCCAACGATCCTGAGCTGTATGCCGACTGGCAGGCCGAGCTCAAGGAAATGCGCGACCGTATTCAGGAAATGCGCACCCTGTTTGTGGAGAAGCTGGCCGCCCGTGGTGTTAATCAGGACTTCAGCTTTATTGCCCGTCAAAATGGCATGTTCTCCTTCTCGGGTCTGTCCAAAGAGCAGGTAGCCCGCCTGAAAGACGAGTTTGGTATCTACATTGTCGGCTCCGGCCGTATCAGTGTGGCCGGTATTACCAAGGCCAATATCGACGCTCTGTGCGACGGCATTGCTGCCGTACTGTAAGCAGGTACGCCGCTGACAGCAAAAAGCCCCGCACAGCGGGGCTTTTTTATTGCGGTAAGAATTGTGCTTAAATCACAAAACGGCTGACCAGACTGTTCAGCTCACCGGCAAGGCGCGCCAGCTCCTGGCTGGAAGCACTGGTCTGGTTGGCACCGGCCGCACTCTGTACCGACAGATCCCTGATATTCACCAGATTGCCATCCACTTCCCGCGACACATGCGCCTGCTCTTCCGCCGCACTGGCAATGGCGATATTGCGATCATTAATACCGGCAATGCTGGTGGCAATCTGCGCCAGCGCTTCACCGGCCTCACGGGCAATATTAAGAGTGCCGCTGGTACGCTCATTGCTGCTCTTCATGGCAATAACCGCATTCTGAGATCCTTGCTGCACCGCCTGGATCATCTGTTCAATTTCCTTGGTCGACTCCTGAGTGCGATATGCCAGCGCCCTGACTTCATCGGCTACCACCGCAAAACCGCGCCCCGACTCACCGGCCCGGGCAGCTTCAATGGCAGCGTTCAGTGCCAGCAGGTTGGTCTGATCGGCAATGGCCCGGATCACATCCAGCACTGTGGTGATGTCATTTACCCGCACCGCCAGACTCTCTATATTACCCATAGTTTCGCCAATTTCACCGGCCAGGCCTTCAATTGAAGTGACCGTCTGGCCCACCCGGTCCCGGCCGAACTGAGCACGCTCATCCGCTAGCTCCGACTCACGGGATGTACTGGACGCATTGCGCGCCACCTCTTCTACTGCTGTGGTCATTTCAGTAACCGCGGTAGCGGCCTGCTCCAGCTCCTGGCTTTGCTGATGCAGGCCTCTGGTCGACGCTTCTGTCACCGAGCTGAGCTGCTCGGAGGTAGAAGCAAGCTGATGAGAGGAGTCGCTGATAAGCCGCACTGTTTCTTTCAGGCTGTTCTGCATTTGCTGCAATGACTGCAGCAGGCGGGCAGGCTCATCATTCCCTTCCACGTTTACCGGCCAGGTCAAATCACCACCGGCAATGACTTTGGCTACTTTTACTGCATCGCTGATCGGGTGCACTATACTGCGGGTCAGCAGCAGGGCCAGCACGCTCATACCCGCCAGCGCCAGCAGCAGCAAGCCAACTATCGCATTACGCGACAGAGCATAAACCTCATCGGTTTCGGTATTGGTCTGGTCAATGCGCTGATGCTGCACCTGATTCAGCTCACGCAGCAGATCGGCCAGCTGCTCGGCCAGGGGAGCCAGATCCAGCCGCGACGCCAGGTTGGCACCGGCCAGATCGCCTCGCTCGGCCTGACGCATAATGCGTTCGTTGGCCTGCCAGTAGCGCGCTTCCACGGTTTCAAAACGCTGCAGCAACTCACGCACTTCCGGCATTTGCGCCAAACCGTCATATTCACGTTTAAACTCAGCAAGCTTGCGTTTGGCCGCTTCCAGATTGGCCCGGGATTCGGCCCGTTTGTCCGGCTCGGCCGAATTTGCCAGCGCCAGGCTGTGCAGACGAATGCGAAGAAATTCCTTATCAATATTTTCTACGGCTGTCAGGCTGGGAACCCGATGCATCGACAGTATGGTTATTTGCTCATTAAGCCTGTCCAGCTGCAGAATACTGAGCATGCCCAGAATCAACATCAGTGCGCCAATCACACCAAACGACAGTGCAGCCCTCAGGCCAATATTTATATTACGCAACACGCTTGCATGCTCTCCTTTTCAATTTATTACAACATTGTCATCAAACCGTCATGACACATTCATCTTATCGGCAGAGGTACCAAAACATGACTAAAAATGTGATCTGTGTTGCTAAGTGAAGATTATATGTACAGGGGTGTGATTCGACTTTATTACTGATAGGCAACTATCGTAGTATCAAGGCACTGATTTTATTTGCATTAGGTCATCTTTGAGCACGCATCGCCCTCAGCAGCAGCCAGTTTCATGTTCCGACCGCCGGCCATTGATTTCCCGCCGCCGGTTGCGGGTATGCCATGAGTGCGATCTGGTGGTGGCCCTGCCGTCATTATCGCCGGGGCAAAAAGCTGACTGTCCCCGCTGCGGACATACCCTGGTACGTCGTCATGCCAATCCGGCAGAGCGTTCTCTGGCACTGGCGCTGGCAACTCTTATCACCCTGGCGCTGTCGGTGGCCTTTCCCTTTATCGGCTTTGAGTTCAGCGGCATCGGTAACCGCATTGAGCTGACCGAGAGTGCATCAACGCTTATTGGCCTGCATCAGCCACTGGTGGCCCTGTGTGTGCTGCTCACAGTCATTATTCTGCCGCTGGTTTATCTGCTCAGCGTGTGCTGGCTGTGTCTGGGCATGCTGTTGGGACATCCGCTGCCCCGCAGCCCGCAAATTGCGCGTACCCTGCGTCATGTTTCTCCCTGGATGATGGCGGATGTATTTGTGATTGGCACCCTGGTCAGCCTCATCAAGGTGGTCGGCATGGCTGAAATAGAACTGGGGCTGTCATTCTGGACCTTCTGTGGTTTCGCTGTTCTGCTGCTTAAAACCACTCAGTCAGTGGACAAGGACTGGCTCTGGTTTTCGTTGGATCGCACAGGCATGGCGCCGCCGGGCACCCGGGCCGGCCTCACCGCCAGTGAGCAAAACCTGTGCGGCTGTGACACCTGTGGCCTGGTCAATGATATTGCACAAACGCGTAAACCTCGCTGCCGTCGCTGCGACGAGCCCCTGCATCCCTGGCATGGCATTAACAATCAGGCCACCCTGGCACTGCTGGCCGCTGCTATTGTGATGTATCTGCCTGCCAACCTGTATCCCATTATGGTCACGACCTCTCTGGGCAGCAGCTCGCCTTCTACCATTATTGGCGGTGTGCTGTTGTTTATTCAGCACGGTGACTGGCCCATTGCCTTTATTATTTTCACTGCCAGTGTGCTGGTGCCGGTGAGTAAAATTCTGGCACTGCTGTGGCTGTGTTATGTGGTGAAGCAGGAAAAAGCGGGGCTTAACCGCATGAATCGCATTCGGCTCTATCGCATTACCGAGTTTGTGGGCCGCTGGTCCATGGTAGATGTATTCGTGGTGGCCATTCTGGTCGCCCTTATTCGCAACGGCAATCTGATGTCTATCGAGCCCGGCCCTGCCGCCCTTGCCTTTGCAGCCGTGGTAATCCTGACCATGCTGGCCGCCATGCTGTTTGATCAGCGCAGTATCTGGGTCGGTGCCAACCCGAAAAATAATGATAACTCCAAGGAATCCAATCATGCCTGAGTCTTCCCGCGCTGAGCGTAAAACCCAGCGCTCGCTGTCGCCCATCTGGATAGTCCCGCTGGTGGCCGTGCTCATCGGTGCCTGGATGATCTATGACAACCTCAGCAAACTGGGGCCGTCCATTACGCTGGTTATGGATAACGCAGAAGGCATTGAAGCCGGCAAGACCCTGATAAAAACCCGCAATGTAGAAGTGGGCCGGGTCGAGAAGGTCAATCTGTCAGACGATCTGCAACACGCGGTAATCACCGCCCGCATGAGTCCCCAGGCTGAGGATATGCTTAATACCGAAACCCGGTTCTGGGTGGTCAAGCCGCGCATTGGCCGGGAAGGCATCAGCGGGCTGAATACCGTGCTTTCCGGTGCCTACATACAACTGCTGCCGGGCAACAGCAAAGAGTCTCTGCGCCGCTTTAAGGTGCTGGATCAGCCTCCGGTAGCCCCGCCCGACGCCGCCGGCATTCGCATTAATCTTGTCAGTCAGGTGGGCAATGCCATCAGCACGGGAGATCCGGTGACTTATCAGGGATATACAGTGGGCCGGGTTGAGCACAGCGAGTTTGATGCCGAAAAGCGGGAAATGCAGCTTCGCCTGTACATTCAGGCCCCCTATGACTCGCTGGTCACTACCACTACCCGTTTCTGGACCAGTGGTGGCATTGATATGCGGCTCGACTCTCAGGGCTTTCGCGTAAAAGTCGGCTCACTGGAATCACTGGTGGGTGGCGGTATTACCTTTGGCGTACCGGAAAATACCCCTATGGGAAAAAAGGCCAGAGCCAACGCCAGCTATACGCTGTTTGCCGATGAAGAAAGCGCCAATGAAGGCAGTTATGATCAATATCTGGAATATGTGCTGCTGGTAGACGATACGGTCAGAGGACTGGAGCCCGGTGCACCGGTAGAGTATCGCGGTGTGCGCATTGGCTCTGTGGTCAGCGTTCCCTGGCAGTTTACCGCGCCACAACCCGACTCTCTCAGCCGGTTTGCCATTCCGGTATTAATCCGTATTGAGCCCCAGCGTTTCGACAACGAACTGCAGACCATTGATGAGGACCAATGGTATGCCCGCTTTGAACGTATGTTCAGCCACGGTATGCGGGCCTCATTAAAAGCCGGCAACCTGCTGACCGGCGCCCTGTTTGTGGATCTTAATTTTCATAAGGAAGTGCCGGCATTTGAGAAAATGACCTTTGTGCAGCGCCGCGTATTTCCCACCACCTCGGGCAGCTTTGCCCAGATTGAGCAAAAAGTGTCTAACCTGCTCGACAAATTCAACAACCTGAACATAGAGCCGGTAGTCGACAACCTGAACAAAACCCTGGCAAGCACTGAGCAGACCATGGAGAAAATAAACCGCATTGCCGCCTCGGTTGACCGGCTGCTGGCAGATCCGGCGACCACTGAGCTGCCCGCCAATGTTAACCAGACCCTGCGCCAGCTCAGTCATACGCTTGAGGGCTTTGCTCCCGACTCACAAGGCTATAACGAGCTGACCCGGACTCTGTCACGGCTGGAAAAACTGATGGCAGATATGCAGCCGGTGCTGCGCACGCTGAACGATCAGCCCAATGCCCTGATCTTTGACCGTAAACCCACTCAGGATCCTCAACCAAAGGCGGCCAGATAATGCTGAAAAAACACATGAAACATCTAGCCCCGGCACTGCTGGCACTCACCCTGGCTGGCTGTGCAGGCTCCGATAACAGCGCCGGCCAGGCCGACTACCTGCTGCCGGAAAGCCCGGCCGACGAGCAGTATTCAGCCAGACTGTCGGTGATGGTTGCCCCGCTTGATACTGCTGCCTTTCTCGACAGTGACGGCGTTGTTATGCAGATCAGCAGCATTGAAGTTCACCAGGCACGCAATCACTTGTGGGCAGAGCCCCTGCCCGCTCAATTGCGCCAGTTGCTGATCCACCGGCTTCAGTCTGCGCTGCCCGAGTCTCAGGTTATTCAGCGTGGTCAGCCGCAGCATGCCTTGCCTGTGCGTGAAGTAAGACTGAGGCTGGATCGCTTTCAAGGGCACTATGACGGTGTAGCCCTGATCCGTGGCCACTGGCAGATCCTTGATCAAGAAAAAAACCTGCTGAAACAGCGCGCCTTCAGCATTGAGTCTCCGCTCCGGGCAGACGGCTATCCCGAGCTGGTACGGGCACTGGCGGCGGGCTGGGAGCAGCTGGCAGACGAGCTGGCGTCCACGCTGAATGAAATTCCGGGCTGATACAGCCGCTGAGAAGCAACCCCGGAAATTCCGGTCATTTTTGTAATCGCAAGCACAATGGCCGTTATGCGGCCACCGGCAAAGAGGATACGGAATGTTTCTGAAAATATTACTGTTACTGCTGCTGTTGCCACTTGCTGTTAACGCGGACGATGCCAGTGCCTGGCAGGCCCTGAAGGATGGCAACGCCATGTTACTGATGCGCCACACCCATGCTCCCGGGAACGGCGTGGCCACCGCCGTCATTCTGAACGACTGCAGCACTCAGCGTAATCTTGATGAGCAAGGCAAACGGGAAGCCAGAGACTGGGGAGAGCGGCTGCGCCGGCACGGCATTACCGAGGCAAGGGTATACAGCAGCCAGTTTTGCCGTGCACTTGAAACCGCCAGATTACTGAACGTGGGAGAGGTTGAGCCCGCTCCTGCGCTGAACTCGTTTTTCCTGACCCGCGAACGTCGTTCGGCGCAAACCGAGCAACTCAAACAGTTTATTACCGGGCTGGAGCCCGGCCTGCCCATTGTGATGATCAGCCATCAGGTTAATATCTCGGCACTGACCAGCCGCTTTCCTGCCGCCGGTGAAGCACTGATCCTGGCTTTCCCGTTAACAGGCCGGCCTGAGGTACTTGCCAGTATTCGCCCCTGAACTTGTGACGTCAGCTCAGGAGGCGATTTGTTAGCCTATTTCAGGGCCACAATTGTATGTTGGCATAAACTATTCCCGGTGAGATACAAAGATCAGCTTATTGGTATCAAAACCGGCGTCAGCGGCCTTTTCCAGCAAGGCTTGCTGCACCGCGGGATCCAGTTCAGGGGTGCGCGCCAGCAACCATAAATAGTCCCGGTTCAGGCCCGACACCAGCGCATGCTGATAGTCGTCATCCAGCGAAAACACCACATAAGCACCATAAAAAGGCCCGAAAAAAGACACCTTAAGGTGTGCCGTATCAGGGCTGTCTACAAAATAGGCCTTGCCCTCTGCTTCCTTCCATTCATTGTTTGCGGCATCAAAACCACGGTTAATCACTTTTACACCGCCATCATCACGCAGGCTGTACTCGGCGGTTACTTGCTCCAGCCCCCGCTCAAAACTGTGATCAAGCCGAGCAATTTCATACCAGGTGCCCAGATAGCAGTTAAGCTCAAAACCCGATACCGGGGTAATGCCATCCGGTTTGCCGGCACAAGCCGTCAGCAGTAACAGCAATGCAAATAACCCCTTGCGCATCCTTTATTCCTCTTGGTGTTGGTTGGTATTGGTTCTGGCCTGTTGAAGTTGCAGGTGTGGCACCGGAATATCAATGCCTGACTCGGCCAGCGCCACGCGAATGGACTCCAGCAACTCACAGGAAATGCGACCTTTCACTTCCACGTCCTGAGCACTGACCCACACCTGGGCACTCAGGATCTGGGCAGAGTCTGCCAGTTCTCGCATCTGCACTCTGGACGATAACATCTCATTATTAATGGCCCTGGGATGCGCCTGTAAAATAGGCATAATCACACTGCGCACCCGTGCTATGGGCTCGTTCAGCCCTACTCTCAGCGGAATGCGAATGCGGGTTGCGCCCTCGGCGCTGAAGTTCACAATATCTGACGTGGCCACACTGTCGTTGGGGATCATGGTGAACACATTGTCACGGGTGCGCAGCCAGGTGGTTCTGAAGGCAATCCGTACCACTCTGCCTTCCTGGCCATGAATACAAACCCAGTCGCCAATACGAAAAGGCCGCTCAATCAACAGCATAATGCCGGCAATAAAATTAGACAGCGTAGACTGAGCCGCAAAGCCCACCGCAATCCCCACTATGCCCAGACCGGCAATAATAGACAGCACATCAAACCCGAACTGCGCCATCACTGTAATGGCCCCCAGCGCCATTAATGTGACCGACAGGGTATTTTTACACAGCTGCACCAGTGAAGAGTCCAGATGACGGCGTGACAGGCGATTAATCAGGCCACGCGACAGCAGCGCCCACACCAGATAAAACGACAGCGCCATCAGGCCGGCACGGGCAGTGCCCTTTAACACGCCCTGCTCGGCACCAAACTGCGCCAGCACCGCCACCACCATGGCCAACCCCAGCAAATAGCGCAACAACACAATACCGGTACGAAACGGTGCCTCACCATGGCCAAGTCGCCCCAGCACCCAGCGCAGCACAGTGCGGCCCAGCATATACAGAATGCCAAACAGCAGCACTATCATCAGGGTTACCAGCAGCTGGCCAACACCATAGATAAGCAGCTCCTGCCAGTTCAGCCCTTCCAGTCCCAGGGCTTCTCCGGTTTCATGCAGGCTCTTTTCAAACTGTTGCCACAGCAGTGCTATGTCCTGTTCATTCATGTAGTTACCCTCAGGAAAGGCAATAAACGCCTGTCAAAAAATATAGCAGCCAGGGCCAAAAGCTGTGTCAAACGAATCGCCACCGACGAGTTTTGTCAGACTGAATATCAAAAAACCGACAAATTTTTATTACAGCTTCTACACTGAAGTGGCTGCAGGTTTGCTGGCTGCAGCATGTGGCAAGGATTAAATAACAAGGATCGACAGCAGCAAGTGCTTGATTGAAAACAGTGATTAATCCGAGGTGTGATAATGAAAATGCTGAAAAAAGCTCCCCTGGCCGTAGTAATTGGTGCCACGCTTCTGCCTGCTCTGGCCATGGCCAACATGCACGGCGGCCATTCCATTGGCCCAAGCGAAGGGGACCGTGAGTTTGCTCTCTCGGGCACCGGTGAAAGCAGCAAGGATTTCGACAGCGGCAGCGCTGGTGTAAGTGGTGATTATGGCTGGTATCTGACCGATAAAACCCTGGTGGGTTTACGTCAGGGCGTAAGCTACGCCAGTGTTGAGAATGGCAGTGACGAATGGAGAGGAAGCACCAGCGTGTTTGCTGACTACCACTTCGGTCAGGGCGCTGCCCGTCCGTTTGTGGGTGCGTCTTTGGGTGGAAAATATGGTGACGGCGTCAATGATACCGGCATTGCCGGTCTGGAAGTCGGTCTCAAGTATTATGTGCTGCCTTCCACCTTCGTACAGGCCCGCGCTGAATACCAGTTCCTGTTTGATGATGGCGACAGCGCCGAAAACAACTTTGACGACGGTGCCTGGGCCTACACCATTGGTATGGGTCTTAACTTCTAAGCACACAGCTATCAAAGCAAAGCAGCCCTTTCCGGGCTGCTTTTTTATTGTGTAAACCCTTGTTTGCGCTCGGCACAGCGCTCAATAATGGTCTGTTTCTCAGTGTCAGGCTTTTCTTGCCAGCCGGCAATCTCATCCACATGACGAAAGCAACCGGCGCACACTCTGTCGTCATTCAGCTTGCAGTAACCAATGCAGGGGCTGGCTACCGCACTCATTCCGCCACCCGCTCCATCACCACATTCACCAGCCCATTGCCCTTCATCAAGGTAGTCTCGTTAACGATGGTCCAGACCTCTTCCTGACCGTCTTTTACAAACACCAGATATTGCTTGCCCGCCGACTCACGCACCAGAATGTCATCAAAATACGTGCGCTCACCATTGTGCTCCATATAGTCTTTGCCAATCACGATCTGCTCACTGCCCACCAGGCCGGAAAAGTCACTCATCAGCTGCGACATCATCTCGTTGGAGGAGTCGGCACGGGTTTCATACACCCCTTCATAGCCATGGTCACAGCCAGACAGCAGAACCAGCAGGGCTGCACAGGCCATATATTTTATTGGTTTCATTATCAAATCACCGGCGAGTTAAAAATGCCTATGATGCCCATGGCCGCCTGAAAAACAAGATCTGTGCATGGCAGACATGCTCATCTCCTTATAATTGATTACAGTATGGTGTATCGGCTCCACCAACAACACAAAACGCCATGAAACAAAAACTGCTTATGTCCTGGAGCAGCGGAAAGGACAGCGCCTGGGCCCTGCATCAGCTGCAGCAAAACGCAGACTATGAAGTAGCCGGACTCTTTACCACGGTCAACCAGGCATTTGAGCGGGTAGCCATGCACGGTGTGCGCACCACTCTGCTGCAACAACAGGCCGATGCCATGGGCCTGCCACTGGAGATCATTCCCCTGCCCTGGCCCTGCAGCAATGAAGATTATCAGCAGCTGATGGGTAATTTTGTTGCCCGGGCCAAAGCACAGCATATTAGCGCCTTTGGCTTTGGCGATTTATTGCTGGAAGACGTGCGCCAATACCGGGAAGACCGGCTGGCCAACAGCGGCATTGAGGCGGTATTTCCCATCTGGCATACCCCAACCGACACCCTGCCTCACAACATGCTTCAAAACGGCATGCGCGCTGTGATCACCTGCCTGGACCCGAACAAGGTGCCAAGAGAGTTTGCCGGCCGTGAGCTAACGGCTGAGCTGCTGGCCCAGCTGCCAGAAGGCACCGATCTCAGTGGCGAAAACGGCGAGTTTCACACTTTTGTGTTTGACGGCCCCATGTTTAAAAAACAGGTTGCCATTACACCGGGAGACATAGTGGAGCGGGACGGCTTTGTTTTTGCCGATTTTTTGCCGGCGCGCTACACCTTAAACTGACTCACCAGAGCGCGCAGGTGCTCGGCACGCTGCTGCAGCTCACCAATGGCCGCCAGCTGCTGCTCGGCATTATGATGGATGCCGGAAGCACTGTCGGAAATAACATGAGCCGACTGGTTAATATGCTCGGCCACCGCGCCCTGCTCTTCCGTGGCGGCTGCCACCTGATGACTGCCGGAGCTGATGGCCTCAAAGCGCTGCTGAATGCTGGCAAGCGCCCGGGCCGACTGCTCGGTGCTTTCTGCCACTCGCTGGCTGCTTTCGGTGCCTTCCCGAATGGCTGCCGTAGACTGACGCGCCGTTTGCTGCAGCCGGCCAATTTGCTCGGAAATTTCCTGGGTGGAAGCCTGGGTGCGCTGCGCCAGACTGCGCACCTCATCGGCCACCACGGCAAAGCCACGGCCCTGCTCACCGGCGCGGGCCGCTTCAATGGCGGCATTCAGCGCCAGCAGGTTGGTCTGCTCGGAAATGGCGTTAATCACTTCCACCACAGAGTTAATGGCATCGGCCTGATCTGCAAAGTCGTTAATGGTGGCTTCAATGTCGGTCATCACCCGGTTGAGCTGGGCCATGGTCTGGGTGGTGAGCGCCATATTCGCATTGGTGCTGCCGGCTTCACCCACGGCAGCTTCGGTGTCGGTGGCAGTGCGCTGGGCAATGCCAGATACTTCCGTGACCGTTTGGCCCATTTCAGTAATGGCGGTGGCCACTTGTTCGGTTTGACCGCGCTGTACGTCGGTGGCTCTGAAGGTATCGTCCGCCAGGTCGGCCAGCTGCTCAATACCACTTTTCATGGCGGTTTCGGTGGCCTTGATTTCTGCCACCAGCTCACGGATTTTACCAATAATGGCGTTAAAACCATGAGCCAGGTGCCCCAGCTCATTGTCGTGGCTGTCATCCAGCCGGGTGGTCAAGTCGCCGCCGTTACCGGACATATTCAGCAAATCGTCACCCACACGACGAATGGCCTTGCCCAGCGCCCGGGCAAACAGCACCGTAATCACCACAAATACCGCCGCCAGCAGCACACTCACCAGCACGGAAGAAGAAATGGCCCCGTTAATGGCACCACTTATCTCCGCCGCCGGCAGCACCGCCACCAGCTTGAGGCCAGTTGCCTCAATGGCCTGAGTGGCAAGGTACACATCCTCTCCGTTAAAGCCGGTTTGCTGAAACTCAAAACCGGCTTCACTGCCGCCAAGCAGCTGCTTCACCGGCTCAAACCCGGCCAGGGCGCTTACCTGCTTGCCCACCAGCTCCGATTTGGGGTGAGCGTTAATCACGCCATTGCCATCCACCAGAAACAGATAGCCGTTTTCACCCAGGCGATAACCCGAGATAAGATCAACCACTGCCGATACGTCCTGACCCATGCCGGCGGCCCCCACACGCTTGCCGTCAATTTCTACCACCGAGTTTACAAACAGGGTCAGTTTGCCGGTGCGCTCGTCCGGATCCAGGTTCAGCGCCCGCTGCTGGTTGCTGTTAATAAAGGTGTAATACCAGTTATCGAGCGGATCGGACTGAGAAATCTGCTTGAACACGCCCGCATCGGTGTAATAGGTGCTGGTTTCGCCTGAAACCCAAAACAGGGTAGAAGCGCCGGTATACTGCTGCTGCTCTCTGAAAAAGCTCATCACGCTGCCATGCATGGGAGAGGCACTTTCGCCCTCACGCATCCAGTCGTGCACCAGGCCGTTGGCAGCCAGATTATCAGACAGCAAAATAGTGGGCAGCAGCTCGGCGCGCACCTGCTCAGCCACCTTGCCCACACTGTTGGGCAGATATTCGCTTTCGGTTTTGCCGTAATACAGCCCGGAAAACCGCTCCACGTTAATAACGGTAGACACCAGCGTCAGTACTGCCAAAGACAGCGTAACAAAAGCAATAAGAATGGTGGTTAACTTGAACTTGTGCATGCCGGCTCCAGGCGGTGTAGTGCTTAGACTTTAGTCTTATCGGCAGTATGAGCATAAAACTGTAGGGCAAATACTGACCGGTTGGTCAGGAGCGGCATGCTAAAGGAATCAATTAAGGCGGGCAAGAACAAAATTCATCCGGTCCGGCCGGTGCCGATCCGGATTAAGCTTATACCCCCAGAAAGGTAAAGGGCTTGGCTTCCTTAAGCTGATCATTGGCCATGCCTGAATAAATATTCTGTTGCTCAACGCCTAAATCAAGCTTAAGTACCTTGCCGGCGTCGGCAGAAAAATCCAGGCGGTTAAGATCGAGCCAAAACACATTGGGAGTCAGAGCCGATTCAAAAAAGTAGAGTTTGCGTTTTTGATCCGACACGGTTTTCCAGCGGGTGGATGAAATATTGGGCTGATCCGGCGTGCTGATGCCATAAGGCACAGAGACGTTATTAATCACACTGAATACGCTGGCAATGGTTTTTTTGGCATCCGCTGTTTTAGGAATGGCGTTCACATAAAAGGCCGCGCGGGCAAACCTGTCGGCGGCGCGGTTGGTGCCCGGCAGCATCACGGTTCCCCCCACTTCCTGCCAGTAGGAAGACAGCGCCAGCTGCTGATCATAAGCGGGTGAATTGGTCATTACCTGATAACGCTTGTCATGGTGAATAACCTGCCTGCCATCAATATATTCAATGATGGCGCTGTCTCCGCTGGCATCGGAAATAGACAAATGCAGCGTGGCCAGGCGGTTTTCTCCGGGCACAAAATCGGTGATCAGGGTAAACGGCTCCTGCTGCAACACCGCTACCGCTTCCTCTACACTGGCAAAGTTATCCAGCACATACTGCGCCCAGGCCGCTAACGACAAACCAGGCTTGCTGTTATCCCGCTCAGGATATTCAGACTCCACCAGCCACAGCACATTGGCGACCAGGCCGGCTTCGTTCATGCCGTCTGTGGTGGCAATATCATAGCCACTGGCAATCACACTGCCATATTTGGAGGTCCAGGTCAGAGAATCAGGGCCGGCTTCACCACTGCGGGACATGCCTCGCGGAAACACCCATAAATTAGTGCCAACATCGGTTTTCCAGTCCATGGAGCGTGCCGTAATAACCTGTTCATCGGCACCGTGATACACAAAACGCGTGCAGGCATGAACACTGCCTGCCAGCACGGGTAACAAAATGGCGGCACTCACAGCAAAGATTTTGCGGGCTTTTAAAGACATGATTAACTCCGTTTAATTTTTACCCGGGAAACATTATCCGTTGTTACACTACTTTAATGTTAATTACTGACCGCCGTTTCACTCTGCTGCAGCCATGGCATTAGCGCAGCGGCTGTTGCCGGGCCAACGGATGAAACCCACTGGCAACTCACTCCCTATCTCTGGGCTGCCGGGCTGAATGCCAATCTTTCTCCGTTTCGCCGGGCACCTGAGCTGAGCACGCAACAATCATTTTCCGACATCATCGACAATCTTAATGCTGGCGGCTTTATCAACCTTTGGGTGCGTCACAACCGGTTGGTATTTTTTGGTGATGCCATGTTTACCGACACCAGTAACAGGGAAGCCGTGGGACCATTGCCCGCCATGCAATTACCGGGCTTCAGCGTGACCATTCCGGCAGGAGCCAGCACTTCTGCCCGCCTCGACAGCCAGCAATGGTCGGCAACCCTGCTGGGCGGCTCCCATTGTTGCTGCCCGCGTTCAGGTGCGAGCCAGCGAGCAGCTTTCTTTACTGGTGCAGGGGGATATTGGCGGACATGCCGGCAAGGCCGACAGCACCTGGTCGTTACTGGCGGCAGTCCGCTATCAGTTGCCGTCGCAGTTATCCGTGCTTGCCGGCTATAAGGTGATCGACGTGGACTACCACCATGATGACTATATTTACAACGCCAGGCTGGGCGGCCCTGCTATTGGCCTGAGTTACCGTTTTTAACTGCACAACAAATGCCTGGTTAAGGTGAACGCAGACATTGTTTGAGCTCGGCCACGTTATGCTGACTGAACACCTGAATGCCATGCCGGCGCAACAGCGCAGTGGTAACGCCCTGCCCCGCTATTTTGGTGCCGGAAAAACGACCGTCATAAATCACACTGCTGCCACAGGAGGGGCTGGCTTCAGCCAGAATGGCAACGCGAATATGGTGCGCCCGGCAAAACGCCAGCGTTTGTTCAGCACCACGCACAAAGGCGTCTGTGCAAACAACCCCAGTATTATCCATTACCCGGGCATGAGCGGTTAACTCGGCCGGCGCTCTGGGCACCGGCAAACCGCCGGCCACTTCCGGGCACAGGGTTTTAATGCAAAAGTGCTGTTTAAGCCAGTCCAGATCCTGGGGCTGCAGCCCCAGGCTTTTGCCGTTATAGCGTACCGGCGCGCCCATCAAGCAGGCGCTCACAAGAATATTTTCCATAAAAAAAGCCGCCTGTTACGGCGGCCTCATGCATCAGGCTTTTTTTACAAAGGCGGCGGTGACCATCATCTCGCCCACGCCGTCTACCTTGCAGTCCAGCTCGTGATCCTTGGCATCCACAATGCGGCGGATTAACGCCTTGGTGCCAATTTTAATCACCATGGAGCTGCCCTTCACTTTCAGATCCTTCGCCACGGTAATGCGATCCCCTTCCTGCAGCAGGGTGCCGTTGGCATCCTTGGCAGTAATGGGCGCATCTTCGGCGGCCACTTCCGCAGGGTTCCACTCATGACCACACTCGGGGCAGATCAGCTGCGCCTGATCCTGATAAACATATTCGGAATTGCACTGGGGGCAAGGAGGTAAAGACATAATTCGCTTCTTCTTTAACGTGATTTTGCCGGCTATTCTACCCGTTATTTCCCGACTTTTCGAGTGGGTTTAAACTTGCCCGACGTTCGCGTTATTTGGCAGCAATAATCACACTACTTCGAGCAAGATTTATACACTTGGCCGTTCAGCTCACCTTATATAACCACTCTTCAGTGAGAAACTTGCTCGACACCAGAGCTTTGGCTGCTTCCAGCTCCTGCGGCAAATAACTGCCGGCCTGAGTCTGATACAGCTCGGCAAAATGGCTGATAAAGGATTCAATAATGGCCTGACGCTCCAGCCCGGTCTGGCTGCGCATGGGATCCACCCGCTTGTTGGCGCTGGTAATGCCCTTGTCCGACAGTTTCTCACGACCGGTGCGCAGCACCTGCAGCATTTTGCTGGCGTCTATGTCGTAGGCCAGAGTGGCATGGTGCACCAGCACGCCATTGGCAAAGCGCTTTTGCGCCGCGCCGCCAATCTTGCCCTTGTCGGAAGCAATATCATTCAGCGGCACATAACGGGCCCTGATGCCCACCTTGTTTAGCGCGCCCAGCACCCAGGCATCCAGCTGCTGATAAGACTGCTCAATGTTAACCCCGTCCACCAGCGACGTGGGCACGGTAAGCGAATAAGTAATGCAGTTGCCCGGCTCCATAAACATGGCCCCGCCCCCGGTAACACGGCGCACCACCTGCACCCCGTGCTCGGCGGCGGCGTCCATATCCACCTCGTTCTTTACCGACTGAAACGAGCCGATCACCACCACCGAATCGCTCCAGTCCCAAAAGCGCAGCGTGGGTTTGCGCAGGCCGGTGCCCACGGAATGAGCCAGCACTTCGTCCAGCGCCACATGCTCCGCCGCCGGCAGGCAGACCGGGGCAATAACCTCAAATTTATGATCCAGCCAGCTGCTGGCCTTGCCCAGCGCCCGGCGCACCGCCGTGGCCACCGCCTCGGCAGAAAAGCCGAACATCATTACATCGTCATTCAATGCCGCGTTAATGGCGGCCGCAAGCGTCTGGTGGCTGGCAGTCACCGGCATGCCGGTAAGTGCCTGGTTAATGCAGTCCAGCGCCGACTCCGGCTCCAGAAAAAAATCACCGGAAATGCTCACGTGCGCAAGGCAATCCTGCTCAACCTCAACGTCGGCCACCACCAGTTTGCCGCCCGGCACCTTGAATTCTCCGTGCATGACACCACCCTTCAGATAAAAAATCAGTGTAACAAAACTCTGTGCATTAACGGTGCTTGTATTGCGTGGGGCAATAGCCCCGGCTCACATCCGGGCTGCGCAGTTTGAGATGCTTGGTGGCACGCCCCGACACCCGCGCACGCCACACCCTGAAACTGCCAGGCTTTAGCTGCCGGCGCATAAATCGAATCACCTCCGCCTCACCAAGGCCAAACTGCAACTCAATGGCCTCAAAGGGAGTGCGGTCTTCCCAGGCCATTTCAATGATTCTGGATTCGTCTTCTTGGGTTAATGCCATAACAACACCTGATAAAAATATGTTGCCGTTCATGACCCAGGCAGCAGGGTTTCTATTTCATCACCCGTCGTTGTTTAACCTTGCGACGAAAGTCCTGCCAGATATCCATTAATGTGCTTAAAAACCCCCAGACGGCGAGCGAAACAAAGGTGCCTATAAAAAGTTTAACTGGCCAGCTGTCATCACGTCTGCCCAGGCTGACAACCATACCGCCATGATAAAAAAAGTCGTAAGCCAACGCCCCTGCAATAAACAAAAGAAAAATGCTGATGCAAAGTGCATATTGATGTTCGGCAACAGCGGAATCCCAGGCTTCTGTTCTGGATAATGTTCTGATTTTTTTTCCTTTTGCATTCCTTTCAAACCGCTTTCTTTTGGTATTCATAACAGCATTGCTTACTAAATCAGAGATTTATCTTACCCAACGATGTTCTGACGAACAGACTGTTGAAACACATTTTTTACCGCGCCGAATTACAAGGCAAAAGTAACAAGTTGGCTGCGACCTTAAAGCAGCTGCAGCCAATTTCGTTAACATCAGAACCAGGGTTTATAGCCTGTTACATACGTCTGCTCAAACTCTTCATCAGACTTAACCAGGTAAAGTATGAACTCCACAAATGCGATAATCCCAATCACCAATGAAGGAAAACCAAGCAGAATAAACCCAAACAGGAACACCAGTAACATGATGGCACCCTGCTTGTTATATCCCAGATAAAACTTGTGTGCCCCAAATGCACCAAGGAAGAAGGCAAACAAGGCCGCAGCAATTTTCTTTGATGATGCACTATTGGTGGCCGGCTCGGCATAAATGGCCTCTGCAGCATCGCCGTTAGCAAAAAAATCAACCCTGTTACCTGCTCTGGGAAGCTGACTGCCCTTCCATTCCTTTATCTCAAAGTTGTATCTGTTATCGTCGTCTCCCGAGATAATGCCTGAGCGACTTTCTTCATTAAAATCAAGGATTTTACCTTTCATACCAGACTCCATTGTTAAAAAATATTTATTCATGAGTACCGCAACTGGTAACCACAGAGCGGGAATAATCCAGCATCACTAATATATCGCGCACTAATTTTATCCGGATCATCGGGAAGCGACTTCATCGAGTTCAATATGAAGTTAGCGTGATCAAAGTCTTCAATCCTTTGCTCTTTTTCACCCCAAAGGAGCAAAAAACGCGCAACATTACTATCTATAACATACTCATGCTTATTATCGATTTCACGTACAGTCGCAATAGCCGCATCCGCTCCGAGAGTATTGTAATGATATTCAGCCCTGCACAGCAAATCATTGATGCGCTCATTACTATTGCAAGCAGGCAGAAAGATTAAAAGAGGGATAAAAATATAATTTACAGTAGTGTATGTAGTATGGTAACTCCTAAGTTTTGAGTAGTCGCTCATAGCTGAATAAATTGATAATGCCACGTTAAGGCGTGAGTGAATATGCGCCAAAATTAGAGCGAATTCGACAATGAAAATCGTCTAGGAGTTCATAATTTTCCCGTAAGGTAATAACGCTTGCCGTAAACGGCACAAAATAGCAGGCTAAAATTTGCGACGAAGGAGCACAGCCTGCTGTTTTGTGTCCGGTGCGACGCTTTGTTATGTCTATTTTTGATACTGTTCATCAATTTCTTCAGCAATTTGTGTGAAGCCTGCATGCTCATTGCGTAGATATGACCAGTATATCCGAGCATCTGGTTCTTCCATTGATTCACTGCTTCCCGCGAAATAGCCTTCTAATCGCTCTATTGCATGAAAGTATTGGTCAAGATCGAATTTGGTATATTCGCTAAGCTCATTTCGCTCTTCTAGAGCGCTTTGGAATTTTTCATACGTTTCTCTTAGCATCCGAAGGTTAGATCGTCCAAACTCCCGGTCGCCTGGCGAATGAGCCCAAATGCCTTGGCCTATTTTTTCGAAAAAGTAACCCATCGCCGACGGGAATACATCTCGAAGTAGTGAACTCTTAAACCTTTTCTTATGCATCCTATCGGCCTCTGCAAGTTTATCTGCGATTACCGTGTACCCCGAGATCACTTCAGCTAGTTGACTTTTCACCATGGCTGGAATGTCGACATTGACCACATCGAAGTTTCTATGTTCGGAATGCCGCAGTAGGTCGAAGCCGTGTTTTGACATCGACATTCTGGATATATAGTTATAGAAACGTTCGCCCTTCTGATTCTGCTTGGTAGGGTGCCCTATAGACGCGTTACGTATACCTCTTATTTCCATCAGAGTAGGCGAAGGATTCAACTGAATGTCGAATGCCTCACTCAAGTGACGCAGGGCATCTTGCTGCAAAAAAAGAGACTGAAGCAAACCGTACGTGTAAATGTATTGGAGCCCAGAATCCTTTGGGAATTCGCTCGCTCCATACGAGCCTATTGCGAACATCGTGTCACCAATAACGTCAAGCGAGCTACATATCTGATTCCAATTCGACGAATCTTGTAGCAAATCGACTTGATAACGATGGGTATTGATGTGATCTCGAATAACCTTCTCAAGGTCACCAACTTGACTTATTAAAGATCCGAGTTCCACTTGGTGACTGACTCCTCTTCTGCTTGTAGACATAACGCCGCAATTACCCGAGCCGAAAGTGGCGCGGATTTGTGTTATAAGCGTAGCGTACACAAAGCCGCGACGCTTTTGGCTTCGGGTACATTGCTTTGTTAGAAGCCTATTTCAGTAAATCTTCAGTTCTAAGAAACTTACGTATAGCAGCCTCTAGCTCGGTCTTCACCGTGTCCAGCCGAGCAAAAGCCTCGTGCTTCTTTTGACGGCTTTCGTGGTCTTTTTTAAACCCCTCAACAGCATTTTTTACTTCGTTAAATGCGTCAATAGAACGCTCATGCAGTTCTAAAATTTTCTCAGGAAGAAGAATTCGTATTCTTCCCTCTTTCTCGGACCATTGCAAAAGAAACTGATCTAGGCCTGCATCAAAATCATCTTGGGTAAAAGTAATTGAACCGTCCGGATGCCTATGCGCATCAGCATCGCATGCGTGTTGACATAACCTATAGTGCTTGTAATACGCATTGTAGTAATCCAGAATTTGGTCAAGGTAATTTTCGTAACTCGATTTTGCTAAGCTAAGCTCCTGCTTGTAAGACTCAAGCTTGTGCAATAGAGCATTTTGCTCTTTTTGCAATATTCGCTTTTGCAAAAGCACACCCAGCCAGGTGACTAGTGCAGTAATCAATGCTATAGCTCCACCAAAAGCCAGTAGCATTTCCTCAACTATTTTTATTATCTCAATCTCGCTCATAACTCTGATTTTTGTGACCTTCTAACGCCGCCAACACGCGCAGCTTTGTAGTGAAGGCGAAGCCGTAACGAAGAAGCTGTCGCCGTGCATGGCCTTGTTATGCATTTTAGCAATTAAAAACATGCCACTGACCACTCATGTATCTAACTCCCTTGCCATTCAAAGTAATCCATACCCCTGTTATAGGCTCAGGTAATTTTGGTGGAATATTCGGAACCGGCATCTCACTAAAAAAATAAGATTCAACGCTCCAAGGTGCGCCACCAAGAACAATCGGAATAAAGGCATGCTTTTCTTTTGCGCTAGAGTTTCGAAGTTTCTTTACAACATCAGCCTTATCATCGCTGCTTAAAAACTTGCTCACCCAACCGACTACATCATTACCACTTTGACTGACTGGGCCGCCTCCCCCATCCATGGTCAAATGAGCATTACTACTTCCCGCTTCTCGATACATGTACAAGGAAGTTATTCCAAAACCATCCAAGGCGTTGAATAACTCTGCGTTAAAGCGCCTTAGCTGCCAATCAACAGGTGTATATTCTGTAAGACCTAAATCTTCACATTGTCCTATAATATTGGCAATACCTCGATTGAGCGATTTAATGTTCGCAGATCTCTTAATAGAGACAATCCAATCACCTGCTGAGTTAACCTTAAGGGGGCCTTTTGCTGGGCCAACATTCCATGTTTCAGTTGCGACAGGATCGACTGCGCCAACACATTCAATAGCATATTCAGGAGCGTTCTTTGATCCTATCCTAAGATCATACATTCCAGATTCAGAACCATCATCATGGACTTCAACTATCTCGCCCAGCTCATTGGCAACAATTTGCTTAGCCCAATCCTCGACAGTGCTCAATGCTCAGTGCCTCCTAATGCATAACGCCGCCAGCAGGGGCAGACAAAACGCGCAGCGGTTTGGCTGTCCCTCTGGCTGGCCTTGTTAAGCATTACCAACTGCAAGTTTCCCGAAGTGGTTTAATTGCATTCTCTAAACCAGCGGTATTAAAAATAGCTGTAACAGGACTCTCATTATAGGGAGTTACCTGAGCTACCAATTTTGGTGAAGTTAGCATTTCTTTTAAGAAGGGTATCGGTTTACGATGAAAAGATGCCTTTTTATCAGTGGACATGCTCCACCTTTGCGTGACTGCTTTGTTATCGCCGACTCGCGTAAGTACGTCCGCTTCACTACCAAGATAATCATTCCACCCTATGTAAAGGTCTGTAGAATTACTTTGGCATCTTGCGACTAGAAAGACAGGATTACCCCATCTATTTTTGCCCGAATCTGCATCCAGGACTAATGTAACAGTCTTTGAGTCATCAATTGGGTTTACATCTACAGAGACTTTCCATTTTCCTTTGCCTTCTATAGACGTTGGCTGAACTTGCCGACCATCAAGATTCTTCTTTTTTGCCAAATTGTCAAAGCACTCTAAGCGAGCCAAGTCCCCGTCAATAACAGCGCATTTAGCGTATTCTTTATCGTCTATTGCTGAGATAGCTTGGCCAGAAAAGGCAAATACAGCTACCAATAGAATAATTTTCTTGAGCATACTTCGATATCTCCTTGTGATGCTTAACGCTTCAATCAGCCGCCGCGTCAGCGGTCGGTTGAATTGACTTGTTAAATTTTGGTTGTGCCACCAATTTTATGGCATTAGTTGGTAACACAAGCAGCAAATCGCCAGCACTTCCGCTCAATTTAATCTTAGTGTTTGTCCCAATATTTGTGAATAAAATATCAGCTTGTTGAATAGTGCATAATTCACTGCAAGCCAAATCAGAGATCAGGCCTGCATTCTCATAATCCTCCAGTATAGACTTATATTCACTCGCTTCTACGTACAGCGTAACGCCCTCTTGCCTAACCCCCATAGTTTCGAACGTTGTTCGTGTTACACCGCCACCCACCTGACCAAACAGCAAAGGGGCAATGTATACAAATACGTAAAAAATAATTTTTACAACCTGGGGACTGATAGGACTTGTATTTATTGGCTTTCCATTTGAACCTAGTAGACTGTCACTAGCGGCGCTACGCTTTGATACATTTTCGATTAGCGTATAAATAAACCCAATCAGAAATAGGGCTCCAAATATCGCTAGCAGGGGGTGTCCCTTAAAATAGCTAATACCCAAGATCAAAAGATTAGCGATAAAGCCTCCACCCAATACCATCAACCAATCGGATTTTGGTAACGGAACAACAATATCAGCCTTATTCTTTTTTAGCTTGAGAGCTAAATTGATGGGCTTTGCAAAAATTGCGACCCAAAAAATACTGGCAATAAAAAAAGCAAACGCGACGACTGAATAATAGAAACCAAATACCACAACAACCCATAAGAAGAAGAGCGTGTCGGCTATGGTTAAGCCTGATGGGTAAAAGTTGATACTGCCACAATAATAAATCACTAGTATTGCACCAATGACTGCGGCAGTAACGCCAAATGCCCTAGAGTGCTCCTTTATCGCGTTAGTTAAGCTTCCAACTAGCGAACTACGTTCCATGCACCTTCCTACTCATAATGTGAAAAATTTAACATTATAATAATGAGCATGCTCATATTTCTTCCGACACGCCCGTTCAGTTTTCACTTATAAGCTTTTGAATAATATAAAGCTTTTCGCAGATCAACCCTATCCAACTATGAGCAAAAACACGCATGCTCGTTATCAACATTTGCTTGCGCACTATCTACATTTCCCTGCCATAACTTGTTCAGATCATGAGCATTTTTATGCCAGGTTTGTTGTGCACGCGCATGGCTTGGGTGATAGTGCGCACCGTTTCTGCAAGCTCGGCAATATACTGTACAAATCATCAGGGTTTTGCTTCATGCAGGCTACCGCCGGATCTTACGGGCGACCGGGCCTCTGGGTGTGGGTGCAATATGAGCCGTTATTGTGCCTGTTGGGATGCAGAATTCAAATGGAACTTTTGCATAATGGTGGTTTTGCATGGCGTTTTGGTGAAAGTGGCGTAGTTGGTGGGATGGATTCCGGCTCGGAGGCCTGAATGACGGACGACGGGGTTATGGTCAGGAGTGACGGGGGTTCGGGAGTGGGTTGCCCGACTGAAGTCGGGCCTACAGGTGCAAAATGCGGGTACGCAGTTGACGGAGTAGTTGCCGCGCGTAAAGCGCGGCCTTTATTTTGTTACGCCGCCTCCCCTGCAAAGCCGCGCAGGCCCACTACGTGCACGTGCTCCTGGTTGCCGTGCACCTTGCGGATCAGCTTGTAGGTGGTGCCTTTTTCCGGGCTGATGTTTTCCGGCGCGGCAATCAGCAGCTGCATGTCCTGGCGCTCGCACAGCTCGAACAAAGTGGCAATGGAGCGGGCGTCGAGGCGCGCGGCTTCGTCGAGGAACAGCAAGCGGCAGGGCAGCACGTCACGGCCGCGCAGGTGGCGGGCTTCCTCTTCCCAGCTTTGCAGCACCATCAGCAGAATGGCCTGGCCGGTACCAATGGCTTCACCGGTAGAGAGCGCGCCGCTTTCGGCACGCAGCCAGCCGTCAGCGCCGCGCTGCACTTCAATGTCCAGCTCCAGGTAGTTGCGATAATCCAGCAAGGCCTGGCCCAGCACCTGCGGGCTGCGATCGCCCCGCTCCAGTTCGGGGTTCAGCCGCTGATACAGCTTGCCCATGGCCTCGGAGAAGCTGAGCTCCTTGCTGCTGAACAGGTCCTGATGGCGGCCTTCCGGGTCGCTCAGGGCATCCAGCAGGCGCTGATAGGTGTCGCGAATGTTCACGTTCAGGCGCACCCCGGCCACCAGACCAAAGCGAATGTTCTGCAGGCCCTGGTTAAGCTGGCGAATGCGGGTCTGCTCCCGACGAATAATGGTGTTGATCTTGGCGGCCACTTCCACGGAAGACAGCGACAGCTGGCCTTCGCGCAGGGTGAGTTCATCGGCCAGGCGCGCCAGCTCCACTTCCATTTCTTCCAGCGCTTCCACCGGATCGTCGGCACGGATGATGTCGTGGCGAATGCGCGCCTTGAGGTGACGAAACACCAGAATGTAGAACTGCACCTTTTGCAGGGTGTTGCGGTTACCCTCACTCAGGCGCAGGGCATCGCGCAGCTCTTCGTCGTGCTCCACCGCCACCCGCAGGGTGCCCAGCGCCTTGTCGGACATGGAGCGCAGCTCGTCGGCATCGAGATAGGCCAGCTCGGGGCGCTTGAGCCGGCGCTCCACATCGTGCTCTCGCGCCAGCCGCTCCACTTTTGACCAGTTGGCCTTGTGGGCCACCAGCGCCTTGCGGGCGGCAAAGTAGCCCTGGCCGTCTTTGGACAGGCGTTGGCTGAGGGAGTCAATTTCCCGCTTAGTTACCTGGCGCTGGGCCTCGGTCTGGCTGCGCTTGTTGCGGGTTTGCACCAGCTCGTTTTCCAGCTCGCGCTTGGCGTCTCGGGCTTTTTGCTCCATGTCGTCGGCAAGGGTAATGCCCAGGGCCGCCAGCTCCTCGCGGAACTCACTCAAGGTGCGGTTGCGGGCATCGCGGCCGGTCACCAGGGCGGTGCGGGCCTGCAGGGCGTCACTTACCCGGCCGGCCAGCTGCTCGGCACGCAAGCCGGCCTTGCGGCGGGCTTCTTCGGCCTGGGCTAGCTTGGCCTTGAGGCTGTCATTCATGGCCGAGCTCTGGCTCAGCAGCTGCTCCGCATCTTCATAAGCCAGGTGCGGCAATCGCGCCACCAGCTGGTTCAGGGCATAGGTGCGGGCACGGGCCTCGGTCAACTCGCTTTCCGCCTGCTCGGTGGCGGCCTTCAAGGCATCAAAGCCGGCGGGATCCTGGCGCAGCACCTGCACCTGCTCGGCCAGCCGGCCCAGTTTCTGGCCGTGGGCGGCCATAAAGTTACGGGCCTCGATGAGCTTGTCGGCTTCGGCCTTGGCGCTTTGAAGCCGCTCGGCCACGCCGTCGTCGGCCAAGAGGGATGCCAACGGCAGCAGCTTGTGAAGCAGGCCCTGCTGCTCGCGCAGGCTCTCTACCTTGCTGGCCCACTGAGTGCGCTGCTCGGCAAGCAGCATACGCTCCTGCTCCAGTTCGTTTTGCTGCTCGGCCAGCTCGGCCAGCAGCTCTTCAGGGCTGGGGGCAAAGGCCTGTTGCAGGCCGTCACTGACAAAGTCGCTCAGCTGATGGTACAGCCGGCTGTGCTTTTGCTGGGCAAAGGCGGCCTCGGCATAGCGGGCGCTTTCCACTTCCAGCTCGTCACGCAGCTTTTCCACCTGGGCTTCCCGGGCGGCACGGCCAAACAGCGGCACGGCGGGAAAACGGGAATAGCGCAGCTGGCGCTCGCCGTTTTGCACATACACGGCCCCTTCCAGCTCGGTGGCCTGCAGCAGGTCTTCGTCAAAGGCGTCGGGGTTGCCCTGAATGAGGTACACATCCGGCGGACAGCTTTCCAGCGCCTGCAGTTTTTCCAGGGCGGCCTGGGGGTCCGCCACCACAATGGCGTTGCGGGCCGGGCCGTACAGCGCCTCGTAATAAGGGGCGTCTTCCACCGCTATGTCGTCGTACACCTCGCACAGCAAAGTGCCGCCCAGGTGCTCGCACAGGGAGACCAGCTCGGGCGAGGCATCGCTGCCGCCGCTCAGCACACGAATATGCTGCTCCAGCCGCTGTTTGGCGGCCAGCGCCTGCTGCTTGGTCTGCTCGGCCTGGTGCTCATCGCGCAGGGCCTGCTGCATGGCGGTGGTAATTTCGCTGCTGTCGGTGAGCGGCTTGTCTGCCAGCTCACGCAGCCGCTCCAGCGTCTGCTGGGCCTTGTGCCAGGCCGGTGCATGAGCCTTCAGATCCTTGATGCGCGGGGCCAGCTGCCCTTCGGCAGACTGCAACTGACGCTGAGCCTCGGTGCACTCGGCCAGTTGCTCTTCGGCCTCGGCCTTTTGCTCGTCGAGCTCGGCCAGTTGCAGCTCAAGCTCGTCTTCGCTTTGTACCCGGCGGTTGTGACGAGCAAGCTCGGTTTGCAGCTCGCGCACCTTTTGCAGCCGGGCCTCGGCCTGCTCGGCGTCTTTCAGGCTGCGGCGAATGACCTCTTCCCGGCCGAGCAGGCTCTGGTGCTCACGGCCCTGCTCAATCAATTGCATGGCCTTGCCAAAGGCGGCAGCGCGGTCCACCGGGCCGGCCACGGCTTCCAGCAATGCCAGCGCCTGGTCATACTGGGCGCGAGCGGCCTCGGCCAGGCTCAGTTGCTGGCGTTGCTCCAGCACGGTCTGGGTCAGTTCCTGCTCGCGTTGCTGGTGGCGCTGCTCTTCTTCCTTGGCCTGCTCGGGCTCAAGTGCCGGCAGCTCGCAGCGGGCGCGCACGTTTTCCAGCGCCTGGCGGGCCTGACGATACTGAATGGCGCGGGTTTGCTGGGTGTCGAGGGCTTGCTGATAGTCGGCCAGCTGGCTCTTCAGGCTGTCTACCTCGGCGTCGGCCTCGGTGCGGGCATCCTGCGCTTCGTGATGTTCGTCCTGCAGCTCGGCCAGCATGTCTTCCTGAATGGCGAGCTTTTCTTCCAGCTCGTCCAGCTCCAGCTGGTAAGCCTGAATTTTCTCATTGAGCTTGACCCCGCTCATTACCTTGGCCAGATGCTCCGAGGCAATATCCAGCTCGTCGGTCAGCATGCGCTCCTTGGCCTGCAGGTGCTCATATTCATCGGCCAGATAAATCAGCCGGGCCTTTTCTTCGGCCAGAATGCGGCGCTCTTCCGCCAGGGCCTTGCGGGCCGAGAGGGCGAGATCCGACAGCCGCTGCTTTTCGGCGCTGTTGCGCACATAGTCGGCGGCAGCGTAATGGGTGGTTTCGGTGATAAGCTTCCGGAACAGATCCCGCTGGCGCTGGGTTTCGCGAATAGACTCCAGGGTGCGGCGGTTTTCAAAGATCGCCGCTTCCATGTCGGTAAAGGCCTTGCGAATGCCGGCGTTCTCCGGCAGCAGGTAGTCTTTCAGGCTGCGGCTGATGGTGCTGGAAATGCCGCCATAGAGCGAGGCTTCAATCAGACGATAGAACTTGACCCGATCCCGCTGATCTTTCAGCTTGCGCGGGGTCACGCCCATGTCGAACAGAAAATTGTGATACTCGCTCACCGTATTGAAACGGGTAAAGCGCAGGCCGGCCTCGGTGGCAGCAGCTTTCAGCTCATTCAGGGAACGCACCTGGCCGCGGCCGTCGTCCAGGCGGCTTAACAGCAGCTCGGTGGGGGCCGCGCCCTCATTCACATCCTGCAAGGCAAAGGGCACCAGGTTCACCTTGTTGTCGCGGTTGGCCACCTGCTCCAGGTGCACGCCAAACCACACCCGCTCCTGCTGTGACGTGGTCACCTCAATCAGCGAGTAGCAATGGCCCCGCTGCAGCTTGCCATACAGGCCCTTGTCCCGGCTGCCAGACTGGCTGCCCGCTTCCGTGGTATTGCGAAAGTGCAGCAGGCTGAGATCGGGAATAAGTGCCGCAATAAAGGCCGCCATGGTGGTGGACTTGCCGGCGCCGTTGCCGCCGGACAGGGTGGTCACCAGCTGGTCCAGATCAAAGGTGCGGGCGAAAAAGCCGTTCCAGTTGACCATGGTCAGGGATTGAAACTTGCCTCGGGTCACACTCACTGCTCGTTCTCCTGCTCGTCCTGCTGTTCGGTGCCGGCAACGGCTTCGCCTTCCTTAATCATGCGCAGTTGCAGCTCGCGCGGATCCTCGTCGCTGCGCACGTCGGCGGCAAAGCGGAACACCGCTTCGGTAATACGGAATTTGTCCTGGCTGCCCACGCTGCTCACCATGCCAATGCGCTTGAGCCTTCGAATGGCGCTTTTTAGCTTGTCCGCCAGTTTGCGCTTGTCGAGATCACTGCCGCCGGCGCGCTGGTTCACCATGCGCAGCAGCGCCTGCTCGTTGGACAGGGTCAGAATCTCTTCCTGCAGATCCTCAACGGAGAACACCCCTTCGTTGATCAGGCGGTCCGGGCTCAGGTAGAGGTAGCACAGCACCTTGCCCACCAGCATTTCCAGCTCGGAGAGAATAGAAGTGCCCAGTTCACTGGTGGAGCGCGGCCGCAGGTAATAAAAGCCCTCGGGGGCGCGCACCAGCTCGGCCTGGTAGCGCTGATAAAAGGCGTCGAGCTCGGGGTAATACTCCTGCAGCAGCGAGTGCTGCTCCAGCTCGTCGGCGGTTATGTGCCGGCCCGACCGCAGCTGGTTGTCGAGGGCCGGAAACAGCGGGTTGGCAATGGCCTGAACCAGTCTTGAGTCCAGGGCCTGTTCAGTATTGGTCGATAACATGTGCTTGTACCTTGGCCCCGTGGGCATTAATGGGTTGCCAGTCGGGCATGGGCGCGCCCGCCAGTTCGCCGTCGGCATGGCCGAGCTTGACTGCTTCGTCAATCAGCAGGCGCGCAATGTCAAAGTGCTGGTAATGAGGGTAATCATTCAGGTAATCGCGCAGCACCCCGGCCAGATCCAGCGGCTTGCCGGCAACGGAAAACACCTCAAGATGCTCGCGAATGCGGCCCGAGAGCTCGGCGGCCACGTCGGTCATGTCCTGATATTCCAGCTCCACCGGCAGCTCGCCGGTCACTTCCTCGGCGTAGGCGGCCATGGTTTCGTCGCGCAGCTCAAGCAAAGGCAGGGTCTGGCTGACCCGCAGCCGCCAGTTATGGTTCTCGAAGTGACGAATGGACTCGCGTAGCCGCTGGCTGAAGGCGCGGTTTTTGTCCATGTCGATGGCGGTGCGAATAAAGCGGTGCACGTGGCGGTCGTAACGGGACCAGAGCTCAATGCACTGGCTGCCCCAGTGAATAATGGCATCCAGCCGGGCCTGCAGTTGCTGGCACAATACCGCCACCGCTTCGCCTCTGGGGCTTTGCTGCAGCTGCTCTTCAATGTTGAGCAAGCTTTGTTGCAGGCCATGACCGGCTTTATCCAGGGTGTCCTGCAGCTCTCGCAGGGTGATGCCGGTTTCCCGCAGCAACTGCTCGCAGGCGTGAATGGCCTCGTGCCAGTTCTTGTTGAGCAGAGACGCGATATTGGCCTTCACCGCGTTTTGCTGCTCGTCCATGGTGCGTTGAGTGTCGTCAATGCGCGCCAGCTGCTCCGCAACCGAATATTTAAGCCGGCCTTCCACGTTCTGGGCCCAGCCCTGCTCGTCGGGATTGGCGGCAATGGCCTCGGCCACGCGCTCCAGCTCCTGGGCGATGTGCTCCAGCAACAGCGAGAGTTTAATCTGGCTCACTTCCCGCTGGGCGGCAAAAAATTCCACAATGGCCAGCCCCAGCCGGGTTAAGCGATAGAGGCTTTCGCCCTCGCCGCCGTCGCCCTGAAAGCGGCTCAGCAGGCGCTGGCGCACCAGATCGTTAATGGCGTTGTTGGCCCGGCTGACTTGCGTGTCGGCGGCCTGGTCAAAGCCCTTGCTGATATAGCCAAAGGCGTGGTGCAGCTCGGCCTCGGAGAGTTGCGGCTGCTCGCCGCCCCGGCCAAAGATGTGCACCGCCAGCAAAAAGGCCAGCCGATCAGGGGGCAGGCTTAAGCCCAAATTTTCCTCTCTGACCCAGCCGATCCAGTCCGGCAGAGTCCGGGACATTTCCGTCATGGTGTTGCTCTCTTCACTTTGTGCGCAAATACGTGCATATAACGCCCCAGGTGCATAAAGGGCTGGGTGCGGGAGTGGGCCAGCTCCATCTGTATAATTTCTTCCTCGGTGGGAAAGGGCCCGTGCACGTTCGACATATAATCGTGAAACACCCGCACGCCGCTGCGTCCGGTTATAACAAAGCCAAGCTCACTCAGCCAGCCGTCTACCTCGGCGGGCCGGCAAGGCCAGCCCGGTGTCAGTTTCTGGCGTCGTTTTCTGACCAGGTTGGCGTGCACGTAATCGAAGTTGCCTTTTACCAGGCTGTGATAGTGCAGACCGTCGCGGTTGTAATACATGAGCGACAAATGCCCGCCGGGGCGCAGCAGCTCGTTCAGACCGGACAGCAAATCCGCCTGATTTTGCACCCATTCCAGCACGGCATGGCACAGAATAAGGTCGAACTGACCCAGGTCGGCCGAACATAACGACTGTATGGGGCCGTGAATAAAGTCGAATTGCTCAGTCAGGCCCTTTTCGGCCACCTGAATCCTGGCTTCTTCAAGCATTTCGGCAGACAAATCACACAGCACCACACTGTGGCCCTCGGCGGCCAGGCGCTGAGACACGGGGCCAAAGCCACCGCCGGCATCAAGAATGCGCAGGGGCCGCTCGCTTTCCGGCAGCCATTCGGCCAGATCCCGGCTCAGCACCCGCAGGCGAATTTGCCCCTTGGTGGTGCCGTAGATATTGCGGGAGAAAGTGCGGCTTTTGCCGTCAAAGCTGGTGTTACGCGTCAAACCGAGTGTTTCTTGTCATTTCAAAGGCAGCTATTCTGGCATAACCCGTACGGTTAACAAATGCGAGAGTGCATGACCGCTTCCTTTTTGGCTAAAAAATGGCTGGGCAGCCTGCTGTTACCCCTGCCCCTGCTGCTTTTAACGGCGTTGTTTGGTGTGTTTCTGCTGATGATACGCCATAAGCGCAGTGGAATTGTCTTTGTGTCTGCGTCTCTTTTGGCACTTATGCTGCTCAGCACCCGGCCGGTAGCCAATGCGCTGATTGCCCCGCTGGAGCAAACCTATGCGCCTTTTGAAGCGGGCAGCCAACCCGTTGACGATATTATTGTGCTGGGTGCCGCTCAGGTGGCAGACCCGCGCCAGCCCCTGCTCAGCCAGCTGGGCAATGCGGCGCTGGCGCGCATCAGTGAAGGCGTGCGGCTGGCTCATGCTTACCCGCAAGCCCGGCTGATTGTAAGCGGTTATGCCGGCAGCGAGGGCCGCTCCAGTGCCGAACTTTATGGCGAGGTGGCGCAGGCACTGGGCATTGAAGCCAGTCGCATTGTGATGCTGCCCGAGCCGAAAAACACCACCGAGGAAGCCGCCGCCATCACGCCGCTGATTAAGGATCGCACGGCGGTACTGATCAGCTCTGCCAGCCACCTGCCCCGCGCCATGGCGCTGTTTGCTGCCAAGAACGCCGCGCCTCTGCCTGCCCCTGTTGATCATCAGGCCAAAGACAGTGCCGGCACCTTGCCGCTATATAGTTACCTGCCTCAGGCGCGATATTTAGCGCGCAGCGAGCTGGCCTGGCATGAATATCTGGGCCGGCTGTGGATAGAAGTGCACAAGCCTTAGCAAATCCCTATAATCCCCCATCATTTAACTGAAAGGAACTGACCAATGCGACAGACTCTGGTAATGGGTAACTGGAAACTGAACGGCAGCAAAACCATGGTGCACGAGCTGATTTCTGCCCTTAAGGCGCCTGCCGCCGACGCCGCCTCTGTGGCTGTGGCCGTGTGCCCGCCCGTGCTGTTTTTAGGCCAGGCCGAAGCCGAGCTTGCCGGCAGCCCCATTGCTTTGGGCGCACAGGATGCCGACATCAATACCAGCGGTGCCTTTACCGGTGAAAACTCCCCGGCCATGTATAAGGAATTTGGTGTTAAATATGTGCTGGTGGGCCACAGCGAACGCCGCACCCTGCACAATGAGTCCGATGCCGTGGTGGCCGCCAAGTTTGCCGCCGTGCTGGAGCAAAATCTGGTACCTGTGTTGTGCATTGGTGAAACGCTTGAGCAGTTTGAAGCGGGCGAAACGCAAGCCGTGGTTGAACGCCAGCTGCAGGCCGTGATTGACCGGTGCGGCATTGAGGCACTGGGTCGTGCTGTGATTGCCTATGAGCCGGTATGGGCCATTGGCACCGGCAAAACCGCCACTCCCGAGATTGCGCAGGGTGTGCACAGCGCCATTCGTCAGTTCCTGGCTGCACAAAGCGCCACTGTGGCCGCCGGCGTGCAAATTCTTTACGGTGGCTCGGTAAAAGGTGACAGCGCCGCCGGCCTGTTTGCCATGGAAGACATAGACGGTGCTCTGGTGGGCGGTGCCGCCCTCAAAGCCGACGAATTTGCCGCCATTATTCGCGCGGGGGCTTAAGGGATTTCATGATTAAACGCATTGGAGTACTCACCAGCGGTGGTGATGCACCGGGCATGAACGCGGCCATTCGGGCTGTGGTGCGTACCGGCCTGCATCATGGTCTGGAAGTGTTTGGCATTCAGAGTGGTTATCTTGGTTTGCATCAGGATCAGATAATACCGCTGGACAGGCACAGTGTGTCGGATGTGATTACCCGGGGCGGCACCTTTCTGGGCTCGGCACGGTTTCCCGAATTCAAGCAGGAGCAGGTGCGGGCAGAAGCGGTGGCCAACCTGAAAAAACACGGCATAGACGGCCTGGTGGTGGTGGGCGGCGACGGCTCTTATATGGGTGCCATGTGCCTGACCGAAATGGGCTTTCCCTGCATCGGCATTCCCGGCACCATCGACAACGACATTGCCGGCACCGACTTTACCATAGGCTTTGACACGGCCCTGAATGTGGCAGTGGAAGCCATTGACCGGCTGCGGGATACCTGCAGCTCCCACAACCGCATTTCGGTGGTGGAGATCATGGGCCGGCACTGTGGCGATCTCACTTCCTCTGCCGCCGTGGCCGGTGGTGCGGAATACGTGATTGTGCCCGAGGTGGCCTTTGACAAGGATGAGCTTATTCAGCAAATTCACGAAGGGGTGGCCAAGGGCAAAAAGCACGCCATTGTGGCCATTTGTGAAAACGTCTGTGATGTAAACCAGCTGGCCAGAGATATTCAGGATGCCACCGGCCGCGATACCCGCGCCACCATTCTGGGGCATATTCAGCGGGGCGGCACCCCCACGGCGCAAGACCGTATTATGGCCAGCCGCATGGGTGCCCGCGCCGTGGAGCTGCTGCTGGAAGGCTTTGGCGGCCGCTGCATGGGCCTGCAGAATAACCATATTGTGCATCACGATATTATCGACTGCATCAAGCACCTGCGCCGCCCGTTTAACGAAGAGATGTATCAGCTGTCCAATACGCTGTTCTGACCTTCAACCCCCTCCCAACCTCCCCCTTGGCAGGGGGAGGTGTTTTATTCCCTCCCCTTTTCAAGGGGAGGGTCAGGGTGGGGTTGTTCCCGTGGTGGTGCCAGCCCACATTATTGATAAGGCCAGCGCCGTTTGGCCTTCTGCTTGTTATAACCAATGGTCATAATGGTGCTTTGTTCTTTGTTGTGAGCCGTTATGCAGCAGATTGATACCCTGACATTAATACTCGCCGCCCTCGCCTGCTTTACCGGTGCCTATGTGCAAACCGCCATCGGCTTTGGCATGGCAGTGGTGGCCGCGCCCATTTTGTTTTATCTCGATCCCGTGCTGGTACCCGGCCCCTTGATGATGGTGCTGCTGGTGATGTGCCTGGTAAACGGCTGGCGCTTTCGCAAGGGCATAGAGATGAACCTGCTGGCGCCGGCGCTGCTGGCTCGCATTCCCGGCAGTGCGGTGGGTGTGTGGCTGCTGGTGGTGCTGCCCGTTAAATGGCTGGCAATACTCATTGCTGTCACCATTATGCTGGGTGTGCTGGTGCGGCTGAAAGACATTGCTCTGCCCATGACCAGAGCCAATATGGCGCTGGGCGGGTTTCTGTCGGGGGTGATGGGCACCAGCACCACCATAGGCGGGCCGCCCATGGTGCTGGTAATGCACGGTGCCGACATGCACCGCATTCGCGCCAACCTGGCGGGCTTTTTTGTGGTATCTACCCTGATGTCGGCCGGTGCGCTGGCCAGTGGCGGCTTTCTTACTCAAACCCACCTTGAGCTGGCGCTGCCCCTGGCCCCCGCTGCCCTGTTCGGTAACTGGCTGGCGGTGCACAGTTTGCACCTGGTGTCGCGGCCCGTGATGCACTACGGCTCTTTATCACTCTGTACGTTGGCGGTTATCGGTATGTTAATCAATACCTTGACGTAAACCCGTGTAAATCGTGGCATTGTTAAACGGGTCATAAAGTCCGATAATAACCCCCGTTTATTGCTGAATGCCGAGTGATCATGTCTGAATACCTGCTGCTGTTTGTCGGCACCGTGCTGGTCAACAACTTCGTGCTGGTGAAGTTTCTTGGCCTGTGCCCGTTTATGGGGGTGTCGGGCAAACTGGAAACCGCCATTGGCATGGGGTTGGCCACCACCTTTGTGCTGACCCTGGCTGCCGCCTGCTCTTATCTGGTGAACCAGTATATTCTGCTGCCGCTGGATCTGCTTTATCTGCGCACCCTGTCGTTTATTCTGGTGATCGCCGTTGTGGTGCAGTTCACCGAAATGGTGGTGCATAAAACCAGTCCGGCGCTGTATCGCCTGCTGGGCATTTTTCTGCCGCTGATCACCACCAACTGCGCCGTGCTGGGCGTGGCCCTGCTCAACATCAACGAGCAGCACAACTTTATGCAAAGCCTGATCTACGGCTTTGGGGCCGCCGTGGGCTTTTCCCTGGTGCTGGTGCTGTTTGCCGCCATGCGCGAGCGCCTCGCCGGTGCCGATGTGCCCGCCCCCTTTAAAGGGCCGGCGCTGGCGCTGGTGACCGCCGGGTTAATGTCACTGGCCTTTATGGGCTTTACCGGACTGGTGAAGTTGTAATATGACACAGATTCTTATCGCCATTGTGGTGCTGGCGCTGCTGGCGCTGGTGTTCGGGCTTATTCTGGGGTTTGCCGCCGTGCGCTTTCGTGTGGAGTCGGACCCCATTGTGGAACAACTCGACGAGCTGCTGCCGCAAACCCAGTGCGGCCAGTGTGGTTACCCCGGCTGCCGGCCCTATGCCGAGGCCGTGGCCAACGGCGACGACATTAACAAATGCGTGCCAGGCGGCGATGCCACCATGCGTAAAATTGCCGATCTCATGGGGGTAGAGCCCCAGGCCATGGGTGAAGACGCCGCCGAGCCCGAGAAAAAGGTCGCCTTTATTCATGAAGACATGTGCATTGGCTGCACCAAGTGCATTCAGGCCTGTCCGGTGGATGCCATTGTGGGCTCTACCAAGGCGCTGCACACCGTCATTGCCGACGAATGCACCGGCTGCGACTTGTGCGTGGACCCCTGCCCCACCGACTGCATAGAAATGGTGCCGGTCAAGGTGACTCCCGACAACTGGAAATGGCAGCTTGAGCCCATTGCCATTAAGCAGGTGAAGTAAATGTCGTTGTTACAGGAACTCCAGGCAGGCAAACTGCACGACTTTCATGGCGGCATTCATCCGCCCGAGCGCAAAGCGCCCGCCAACCAGAGCCCCATTGCTGATGCCGGTCTGCCCGACGAGCTGGTGCTGCAAATCCGCCAGCATATTGGTCAGCCGGCCCGTTTACGGGTAAAAGTGGGTGATAGCGTGCTCAAGGGCGAGCGCCTTACCGATCCCGATAATCCCATGATGATGCCGGTGCATGCGCCCACCTCGGGCATCATCAGCGCCATTGAACGCCGGCCGCTGTGTCATCCGTCCGGGCTGGAAGGCGACTGCATTATTCTTACGCCCGACGGCAAGGACGAATGGCGCCCTCGCTACCCCATGACCGACATTCACACCATGGATGCCGATGTGCTGCTGCAGCGCATTCATGAATCGGGCATTACCGGCCTGGGCGGCGCGGGTTTTCCGGCTCACGTTAAACTGCGCCCGCGTAAAAAAGCGATAGAAGTCCTCATTATCAACGGCGTGGAGTGCGAGCCCTATATCAGCGCCGACGACCGCTTAATGCGCGAGCACGCCGATGACATTCTGGCAGGCGTGGGCATATTGCAGCACATAGTGCAGCCCGGGCTGACCGTGATAGCGGTGGAAGACAACAAGCCGGAAGCCCTGGCCGCCCTGCGTGAGGCCAACCGCAGCGAGCAGATACTGGTGGTGTCTGTGCCCACCAAATATCCGTCCGGCGGTGAAAAGCAGCTGATTGAAGTGCTCACCGGCAAACAGGTGCCCCGCAACGGCCTGCCCGCCGACATTGGCATAGTAGTGCAGAACGTGGGCACCGCCTTTGCGGTGAAGCGCGCCGTGCTCGACGACGAACCCCTTATTCAGCGGGTAGTCACCCTGGCCGGCGAAGGCTTTGGCCAGAAGTGCAACGCCTGGGTGCGCATTGGCACACCGGTGCGCCACCTGCTGAAGCGCTTTGACTTTGTGCCCGGCCCCGAGCCTCGCATTATTATGGGCGGGCCCATGATGGGCTTTACCCTGCACACTGCTGCTGCGCCCGTGATCAAGGGCAGCAACTGCATTCTGGCCCCGGGCAGCCACGAGCTGGCATCACCGGCGGCAGAGCAGCCCTGCATTCGCTGCAGCCAGTGTGCCGATGCCTGCCCTGCCAGCCTGTTGCCTCAGCAGCTGTACTGGCATGCCCGCGCCAACGAGCACGATAAGCTTAACAGCCATCACCTGTTCGATTGTATTGAATGCGGTGCCTGTGCCTGGGTGTGCCCCAGCCAGATCCCGCTGGTGCAATATTACCGGGTAGCCAAGGCCGATATTCGTCAGGCCCAGCGCGAAGCCGAACAGGCCGAGCAGGCAAAAAAACGCTTTGAGGCCCGTCAGGCCCGGCTGGAGCGGGAAAAAGCCGAGCGTCAGGCGCGTCAGCAAAAGGCCGCCGCCGAGCGCAAGGCCCGTATGAAAGAACAAGTGGACGCCGGTGGTGAAGATCCGGTGGCGGCCGCACTGGCCCGGGTAAAAGCCCGTAAGCAGGCCGAGGGCACCGACGACATGGCCGCCGCCCGCGCCGCCCGCAAGGAAGAAGCCCGCCGCAATCGCGAGCGCAAGGCCGCTGAAGCTGCGCCTCCAGCCGCTGCTGATGACAAAAAATCGGCGGTGGCCGCTGCGGTGGCAAGAGCCAAGGCGCGCAAAGCGGCGCAGGCTGCGGAGCAAGCCGAACCGGCACCCGGGACCGAGCAGGCAGAAACCCCGGCCGATGATAAAAAAGCGGCTGTGGCGGCCGCCGTGGCCCGTGCCAAGGCCCGTAAAGCGGCGCAGGCAGCGGAACAAGCCGGGGCCGCACCGGCAGAAGCACCCGCCGAAAAGCCGGCGGAAACATCTGACGACGATAAAAAAGCCGCCATTCGCGCCGCCGTAGCCCGGGCCAAGGCCCGCAAGGCTGCTGCCGCCAACTCAAACACAGAAACGGAAGACGAGTCCTGATGGGTTTTCATATCAGCAGTTCACCCCATGATCATGCCCCGCTCAGCACGGCCACCCTGATGCGCAGGGTCTGCTATTGCCTGCTGCCGGGCATTGCCATGCAATGGTGGTTTTTTGGCTGGGGCAGTCTCATTCAAATTGCGCTGGCGGTGCTGACCGCCTACGCCGCCGAAGGGCTGGTGCTGACTCTGCGCAAGCGTCCGTTAACCATATTGCAGGACAACTCGGCCCTGCTGACCGCCCTGCTGATTGGCATTGCCATACCGCCGCTGGCGCCCTGGTGGATGGTAGTAATAGGCACCGCCTTTGCCATTATTATTGCCAAGCAACTTTATGGCGGCCTGGGCCAGAATATTTTTAACCCCGCCATGGTGGCCTATGTGCTGCTGCTGGTGTCGTTTCCGCTGCACATGACCAGCTGGCTGCCGCCGCTGGAACTGCAGCAATACCCGCCCGGGCTGGCCGACAGCCTGTCGGCCATTTTCACCGGTTATACCCTGGACGGCTTCAGCCCGCACCAGCTGCGGGAGCTGGCCGATGGCACCACCATGGCCACGCCGCTGGATACCCTTAAAACCGGCTTTACTCAAGGGCACACCGCCGGTGAAATACTGAGCGAGCCGGTCTTTGGCGGCCTGGCGGGCATTGGCTGGCAGTGGGTGAATCTGGCCTATCTGGCCGGCGGCATGGCGCTGCTGCGGTTAAAGCTCACCAGCTGGACCATTCCGGTGTCCATTCTGGTTACTCTGGCAGTGCTGAGTTTTCTGGGCTTTATGATCTCGCCGGATAACACCGCCGGCCCGCTTATTCAGCTGTTTTCCGGTGCCACCATGGTGGGTGCTTTCTTTATTGCTACGGATCCGGTGTCGGCTTCCACCACCTTCAGAGGCCGGCTGATCTACGGAGCCCTGATTGGCCTGCTGATTTACCTGATCCGCACCTTTGGCGGCTACCCAGATGCCATCGCCTTTGCCGTGCTGCTGGCCAATTTAACCGTGCCCATGATCGACAGCCTGACCAAACCCGCCACCTACGGAGAGCGCCGCTGATGCTGGAAACCATGCGCAAAAACGGACTGGTGCTGGCCGCCTTTGCTTTGGTGTGCACCGCGCTGATTGCCCTGACCAACAGCCTGACCCGCAGCACCATTATTGAGCAGGAGCAGGCCCAGTTGCTACAGGTGCTGAACGAGCTGCTGCCTGCCAGCACCCATGATGAGCCGCTGTATGAACACTGTGTGGCACTGCAAAGCCCGCAATATCTGGGCAGCCGTAATCCCCTGCCGGTGTTTACTGCCGTTAAGCAGGGTGAAATACAGGGTTATGCCATTGAAGCCATTGCCCCCGACGGCTACAGCGGTGAAATCAAGCTGGTGGTGGGCGTGAATGCCGACGGCACTCTCTCGGGCGTACGGGTGCTGAACCACAACGAGACGCCGGGCCTGGGTGACAAAATTGAACTGAAAAAATCCCGCTGGTTGCTGGACTTTGACGGCAAGCGGCTGAACGGCGCCGACGATCCGCGCTGGGCGGTGCGCAACGACGGCGGTCAGTTTGACGCCTTTACCGGTGCCACCATTACCCCCCGCGCCGTGGTAGGTGCGGTGCGCAAGGTACTGCTGCTGGTGAATGAACAGCCTCAGCTGCTGATAACAGCCCCTCGCTGTGGAGAAACCTTATGACAGAACAACACAAAGACATTGTTCGCCAGGGCCTGTGGAGCAATAACCCGGCACTGGTGCAAATTCTGGGGCTGTGCCCGGTGCTGGCCGTCACCAACACCCTGACCAACGCCATGGGCCTTGGCATTGCCACCCTGCTGGTGCTGGTGGGCTCCAACCTCACCGTCTCCCTGGTGCGCCGGTGGGTGCCCAATGAAGTGCGCATTCCCATTTATGTGATGATTATTGCCAGCCTGGTGACCTGTGTGCAGCTGCTGATGAACGCCTACACCTACGGGCTTTATCAGTCTCTGGGTATTTTTATTCCGCTGATCGTAACCAACTGCGTGATTATCGGCCGTGCCGAGGCCTTTGCGTCTAAAAACAGTCCAGCCCTGGCGGCACTGGACGGCCTGATGATGGGCCTGGGCTTTACCGCCGTGCTGCTGGTGCTGGGCGGCCTGCGTGAGCTGCTGGGCATGGGCACCCTGTTTGACGGTGCCGAGCTGTTGCTGGGCGACTGGGCTGCCAGCCTTAAGGTTGACGTGCTGCATCTGGACAACGGCTTTTTGCTGGCCATTCTGCCACCGGGGGCCTTTATTGGCCTGGGGCTGATGGTGGCCGCCAAAAACTGGATAGACGGCCGGCTGGCGGCACGCCGGGCTCCCGAGCCCAAGGCGGAAGTAACCCGGGCAAGAGTGACCTCACTTTGACTGCTCCCCTCCCTATAAGGAAGGGAATTCCCAATTCATCGAGAACAGGACACGGAGACTGGCCCCATGCCACTGACATTCTCTCCAAGGGCTAACACCGCCAGCCCGGCGGCTTTTATGTTGGTCGCGGCGTTAATGTCGCGGTCATGGTGTGCACCACATTCGGGGCAGTCCCATTTTCTGACCGACAACGGCAGCGACGATAACGTGTACCCGCAACCCGAACAGCGTTTGGAGCTGGGGAACCACTGGTCAATGGCGACCAGTGAGCGACCGGCCCATTCTGCCTTGTACGCCAACTGGCGCACGAACTCGCTCCAGCCTGCATCGGCAATGGCTTTACTCAGGGAAGGGTTACGGATCATGTTTTTCACTGTCAGGGATTCAACGCAGACTACTTGGTTCTCGTTAATCAGTCTGCGGGACAGCTTGTGCAAGTTGTCCTGTCGGCAATCGGAGATGTTGGCGTGAAGTTTCGCCACCTTCTGGCGGGCCTTGGCGCGATTGGCCGAGCCGAGCTTTTTCTTGCTCAGCCGGCGCTGTGCCTTGGCCAGTCTGGCGGCGTATTTCGCGCTATGGCGGGGATTGCCGATCCGCTCACCCTGGTCGGTGATAAACAGATCTGTCAGGCCCAGGTCAATGCCGATCATGTTGGGGGTGACCGGCAGTTTGCTGGACGCGAACTCACACAGGCAGCTTACAAAGTAACGGCCTGCCGAGTCCTTGGAAACGGTTACGGTGCTGGGCTCGCCGGGCAGTTCACGGCTCCAGCGAATATTCAGCGGGGTTTTGCTTTTAGCCAGGTACAGCTTGCCGTTCCGGTATTTGAAGGCCGAGCGGGTGAATTCCGCCGACTGGCGGTGCCGCTTGTGCTTAAATACCGGGTACTTGGCACGGCCTTCAAAGAAATTCTTGAAGGCGGTTTGCTGGTGGCGCAGGCACTGCTGCAAGGGCACACTCGACACCTCAGACAGAAACGCCAGCTCAGGATCTTTTTTGAGTTCGGTCAGCCGGGCGTTAGCGCCAACGTAGCCGATTTTTTCCTGACGCAGCTCAAAAGCATCGGTACGCCAGCGCAGTATGGCGTTATAGACAAAACGCACACAACCGAAGGTCTGAGCCAACAGCTCAATTTGTTCGAGGGTCGGGTAAAACCGATATTTATAAGCGCGTTTTGTCATGCGCTTAGTTTAGTAAACCACTGTATAAATAGCCAGTTTGAAAGGAGAGGCGGGAACAGGGGCGGCTGACGCCGCCGTGCTATCCCTCCCCGCCCTGAAAGGACGGGGTTTCCCGCGCAAAATTGATGAAAAAAATCAGCCGGTTGCGTTCATCCAGGTGTTTGAAGATTAACGCGACTTCAGCCTGCGTAAGCACAACGGGAAGGCGGCGATATTGAGTTGCACGATGAAAGTCCAGCTCGCCAAGCTCGATGTTCAGCACCTTGTGATACATAAATGCCAAGGCATTGAGGGCGGTTTTCTGTGTGTTAACGGCAACATGGCAATCGGCGGCCAGCCAGGTAAGAAAACGGCGCACCTCTGATGCTCCCATGTCGGCCGGGTGGCGCAGCTGATGAAAGCGAATGAATCGCTTGATCCAGTGCAGGTAGGTTTTTTCGGTGCGAAGACTATAGCCACCCAGGCGAAGCTCCCGGCGAATGCGATTCAAAAACGGACTGGCAGCCATGCTGTTACCCACCTCACGTTTAACTGTATTTATATACAGTGTATTGCAAAATGTGAGCTTTGCATGCGCGTTATCAACAAAGTGTGCTCGTGTACAACAGAAAAGTGCAGAAAAGACCAGTAGATAGAAGGGTTTGAGTTATGGTGATGTAAATAACGAGCAAAGTCGTGCAGATAGTGAGCATGCTCATTTTTATCACGGAGTGATTGCTCTAAAAGAGAGAAAATGATTCTATAATCAAGGTATTATAGAATTTACCGAGAGCGGGTGCCTGAACATATATGAGCACGCTCAATATTATAATGTTAGGCAATCAAGGAAAATATGAGCTTTCCCAAATATAATCAGACTAATTCTCAAGAAAGGTTAGGAGTTAATGCTGTAGCTGAAGCTATGGCGAAAATTGGTCAGATTTGGCGTGAAACCCCAATGGCTGATGTTGGTATTGATGGTCAGATTGAATATGTTAGTCCTGAAGGATTCGCGACAGGAAGAATGATTGCCGTTCAAATAAAATCGGGGCCATCATTTTTTAAAGAGAGCAATGGAGATTGGGTTTTCCATCCAGATGAAAAACACCGATTTTACTGGGAAAGATTTCCTTTGCCTGTACTTATAATTATCCACAACCCAGATACTAATTTAAGTTACTGGCAGGATGCCCGTCAGGCATTGAGGGTTGCTAAGCCTTCAGATGCAAAGGGCATAAGCATCCCCAAGTCAAATGTCCTACAAGCCACCAGCGCTCAAACTCTCTTTGAAGGGTTTGCGGTAATAGATCAAGGCTTCATGTCAGTCGAAGAAGTTTTGGACTATTTGATTAAGTCACAAAGTGATAATGCATCGTTCCCTGTCACTTATTTAAATTTATTCTGTTCAGGTCTAACTAATATATGCCGCTCTTTATACTTTGGCATGGATGTAGCCATGACCGTGGCAGAAGTTGAATTACATAATCAAAATTCACCATTCGGAGTCGGAGTAGGTGACTCTGAACATAACTTCTTGTTTGATTATATAAAGTTCATAGTGCACCAGCGTATAGCCGATGTTGATTTCTCGGATTGCATGATTGATTGGTATGATCGTGAAATGCAGCCATCATTTATGGCACCTTTGACTTCTAGGGGGAAAGAGTTGGTTCGGCTTATCCATGAATTAGAAGGTAAGCTAAAGTCGGAAGGTAAAATAGAAGGCACGGGGAATTTGCATGCCGCACAAGAGGGTTTTGTACAGCTCTTATTTACTCCGAGCGAGATACAGAGGATTGAACTTACAAACAAAGTTCAAAGAGAGTATTTAAAAAATGCCTAACAAACGCATGTTGCCGGACTGGTTTTCCGCTGCGCTTCAAACCAGCCGCAAATGCGGGCGTTAGGCAGAACATTATGATTTCAACATGTGAGTGGTTTTCTGTGAATTTGGGCGATGCGCTTATATCACAATCGATATTAAGTGAATATCAATGTCATCTGACCAAAGTTTATGAACAAGCCAGTAGCCCAGAGTACTTGGTTGCAGTATTTAGGCACGAATCCCGAGACCTCCATTGCCACATAAAGCTGTTTCTTACTTCGGAATTTCAGCAATTAGCAATGTTAGACGGTGCAGTAAGATGTGTTAAACCAAGCTTTGACAATACTAGCTATTTGGCTGGTAATCCAAACTATATGGCAAACAACAAGTAGTTATGCCTAACAAATAAGGATAAGTGTCGCGCAGCCGACACTTCATCCGGGTGTTGAACAAGCCCGAAGCTGCCTTATTAAGTAAATTGCTCGGTTGAGCATGAGGTGGACGGTGAGGCTACTATTTTCTGCAGGCATAGCTAGCCGC
>NZ_JAWJBK010000012.1:0-65764 GCF_032842915.1 Oceanimonas sp. CAM02 | reverse complement strand
CAGTTTGCTTGATACTAATTTTTAAAGAGCGATGCTCTGCAGCTCAAGGCTGCTTAAAGAGCGTTGACCGCTTTCGCTGGTCAGGGCTGCGTATTCTACGCAACTCTTGGTGTTCGTCAAGCGTTGAATCAAACTTTATTTCGTTGTCTTCAAACTCTTGTGACCGTTGGCGTGTTGCCCCGTGTCAGTGGATGCGCATTATAGGGAGCCGCGATTTTTGCGCAAGGGCTTTTTTGACGTTTTTTGTCACTTTAAAACCGTTCGCTCAAAATTCATACTGCAGCGGTTTTTTTGACTAGTTTTGATCTGATTCAAGTTGCCTTTGACGTGAACACTTATAATAGTCATATGAAATGCAATTAAAGGTGGCTATATGCAAATTTTGGATGCACAAAAGGAAAACAAAATAGTGCCCCTGTTCCGGCTGGGGTTTCGCGTATTTTTTCTTGGCGGAGCCTTGTTCTCCTGCCTGGCCATGCTGGTGTGGCTGCTGTCTTTAAGAGGTATGGCACTGCTGCCCGGTGTCAGCAACCCTATCTGGTGGCACGCTCATGAAATGATCTTTGGTTTTGGTCTGGCCATTATCGCGGGGTTTGTACTTACCGCCATGCAGAACTGGACTGGCATTCCCGGCGTGCGCGGCTGGCCGCTGGCGCTGGTTTCCGGTCTCTGGCTGCTGCCCCGCTTGCTGATGCCGTTGCGAGGCGAGCTGAACGACCTGGTGATAGTGCTGGATTTACTCTGGTTGCCCTTGGTCGCCGGCTTTCTGGCGCGGCCGGTTATTCAGGTAAAGCAATGGCGCAATCTGTTCTTTGCTCCCCTGCTGATGTTTATGATGTTGCTAAACGCGCTCAGCTACTACGCGGCATTCAGCCATAACTGGCTGCTGGCGGAGCGGGTGTTCACAACCGCCGTGTTGGCGATTGCCGCTCTTATTACTGTTATGGGCGGCCGGGTGATTCCGTTTTTTACTGCCCGAGCCACCGGTACCGACAAACCTGAAGCCATTCCTGCACTGGAGAAACTGGCACTGGGCTCTATCTGGCTGGCCACCCTGGGCTGGTTGATGCTGCCGAGAACCTCGCTGTTTAATGGTTTACTGACCTTGGTACTGGTGATTGCCGCTGTGACGCACTTTGTTCGCTTATCCCGCTGGAACAACAAGCTGACCAAAGACATTCCGCTGCTGTGGGTGCTGCACATCGGTTATTTGTTTGTTCCACTGGGGCTGCTGGCCATGGCGGCCGCCATCCTTAACTGGGGCATTACAGTGTCACTGGCCAGTCACTGGCTCACTGCCGGTGCCATGGGCACGGTAATCCTGGGTATGATTGCCCGTGTGTCTCTGGGCCACTCGGGCCGGCCACTGGAGCTGAAAAAGCCCATGGTCATCGCCTTTATGCTGGTGATTATTGCCGGCCTGGTGCGCGCTCTGTTACCCATGCTGGCCCCCGGCCTGACCCGTATGGCTTATGATGTGAGCGCTTTGGCCTGGGTGATGGCCTTTGGTCTCTTCTGCCGGATTTACTGGCCCATACTGACACAGCCCAGAGCAGATGGACGCCCCGGCTGAGGGCGTAAAAACGAAGAGCAGAAAACAAAAGAAAAGGGAGAAGACCTGGTCTTCTCCCTTTCACGTTATTTGTGCTGCCCGGTTACTGGTTCAGTACCAGACCGTTGTCGTCGGCATCGAGTGTCAGTGCTTTACCGGGCACCACTTTGCCAGAGAGCATGGCCTGAGCCAGGGGATCTTCCACCTTGCTCTGAATGGTCCGCTTGAGCGGCCTTGCACCAAACAGCGGATCGAACCCGGCAGAAGCCAGCTTGTCCAGCAGGGCATCGGTCACCGACACGTCATAGTCCATGGCCTCAAGCCGCTGCACCAGCCCTTGCAGCTGAATGCGGGCAATGGACTTGATCTGCTCCTGCGCCAGCGGATGGAACACCACTATTTCGTCGATACGGTTAATAAACTCGGGACGGAACTGATGCCCCAGCACCTCCATCAGCATGGCCTTCATCTGATCATAATCTTTGGAAGCACTGTGCTCCTGAATAAGATCCGATCCGATGTTGGAGGTCATGATCACCACCGTATTACGGAAATCCACGGTACGGCCCTGACCATCGGTCAGGCGGCCGTCATCCAGCACCTGCAGCAGAATGTTGAACACGTCCGGGTGCGCTTTTTCCACCTCGTCCAGCAGGATCACCGAGTAGGGTTTGCGCCGCACCGCCTCGGTCAGGTAACCGCCTTCCTCATAGCCCACGTAACCGGGAGGCGCGCCCACCAGACGGGACACAGAGTGCTTCTCCATAAATTCCGACATATCGATGCGCACCATGGCGTCACGGCTGTCGAACAGAAAATCCGCCAGCGCCTTGCACAGCTCGGTTTTGCCCACCCCGGTGGGGCCCATAAACAGGAAGGAGCCCACCGGCCGGTTGGGATCCGACAACCCCGCCCGGCTGCGGCGAATGGCATTGGAAACCGCATCCACCGCCTCGTTCTGGCCAATCACCTGCTCATGCAGGCTGTCTTCCATACGCAACAGCTTGTCTTTTTCCCCTTCCAGCATTTTGGCCACGGGAATGCCGGTCCAGCGCGACAGCACATCGGCAATTTCTTCATCGGTAACCCGGTTTTTCAGCAGGTGCTGCTCCTGCATCTCGGCCTGAGCGGCCAGATCCAGCTGTTTCTCCAGCTCGGGAATGCGGCCATACTGCAGCTCGGACATACGCGCCAGATCGCTGGCCCGGCGGGCCACTTCCAGCTCCTGACGAACCTGCTCCAGCTCGGCTTTGATATGCTGAGTGCCTGCCAGTGCGGCTTTTTCAGAGGTCCATACCTCTTCCAGCTCGGCATATTCCTTTTCTTTCTCGTCCAGCTCGTCGCGAATAAGCTGCAACCGTTTGCGGCTGCCTTCGTCGTCTTCCTTAAGCAGCGCCTGCTCTTCCAGCTTGAGCTGAATAATACGCCGGTCGAGTTTATCCAGCGGCTCGGGCTTTGAGTCGATCTGCAGACGAATGCTGGACGCCGCTTCATCGATCAGATCAATGGCCTTGTCGGGCAACTGACGATCGGCAATGTAGCGGTGAGACAGCGTCGCCGCCGCCACGATGGCCGGATCCGTGATCTGCACATGGTGGTGCAGCTCATAGCGTTCTTTAAGACCACGCAAAATGGCGATGGTGTCTTCCACCGTCGGCTGATCGACCAGCACTTTCTGAAAACGCCGCTCCAGCGCTGCGTCTTTTTCCACATACTGACGATATTCATCCAGTGTGGTCGCACCCACACAGTGCAACTCACCCCGGGCCAGCGCCGGTTTGAGCATATTGCCTGCGTCCATGGCCCCTTCGCCCTTGCCGGCCCCCACCATGGTGTGCAGCTCGTCGATAAAGAGGATCACCCTGCCCTCTTCCTTGGCAAGCTCGTTCAGCAGCGCCTTGAGCCGCTCTTCAAACTCACCGCGATATTTGGCACCGGCGATCAACGCGCCCATATCAAGTGACAGTACCCGTTTGTTCTTGAGCCCTTCCGGTACCTCACCGTTAATAATGCGCTGGGCCAGTCCTTCGGCAATGGCGGTTTTACCCACGCCGGGTTCACCGATCAGCACAGGGTTGTTCTTGGTGCGCCGTTGCAGCACCTGAATGGTACGGCGAATTTCATCATCCCGGCCGATCACCGGATCCAGCTTGCCCTGCTCGGCCCGCTCGGTGAGATCGATGGTGTACTTTTCCAGTGCCTGACGATTTTCTTCCGCATTCGGATCATCTACCTTCTGGCCGCCACGCACTTGATCAATGGCCTTGGTAAGCCTGTCTTTGGTCAGCCCCACCCGCTTGAGCAACTCACCCAGCTCGCCCTTGTCATCAAGGGAGGCAAGCAGAAACAGTTCGGAAGAGATGTAGGCATCCTTACGCTGCTGAGCCAGCTTGTCGCACTGGTTCAACAGCCGGCCCAGCACAGGGGATACCTGCACATCCATATCGCCGCCGCTGACTTTGGGCAGGCGGTCAAGAGATTTATCGAGCTCTACCCGCAGGGCATTGCCGTCCACGCCGGCAGTGGTGAGCAGCGGGCGTATGGTGCCGCCCTCCTGGTTAAGCATGGCTACCAGCAAGTGAGCCGGTTCTATATAGGCATGATCCCGCCCCAGCGCCATTGACTGGGCGTCTTGCAGGGCAAGTTGAAATTTACTGGTAAGACGATCAAGACGCATCAGCTTTCTCCTCAAACGCCCGCACAGCGGGCATACAAGCTTAATTCTGATACTAAGAATGGGGACTTTCGACGAATTTTCAACCGGTGCTTATTGGTTTTTACTCATTTAGCCAGACCATGGTGGCCATGCGTCCGGTCTGGCCGTCGCGCCGGTAGGAAAAAAATCGTTCAGAGTCAGTGAAGGTGCAGTATTTACCACCGTAGATATGGTGCACCCCAGCTGCTGCCAGCCGCAGCCGGGCCAGATGGTAAATATTGGCCAGCCACTTCTCTCCATGAGCCACAAAGGCATCTTGCGCCAGCGCCGAGTGCGCCATAAAGGCATCGCGCACTTCGCTTCCCACTTCAAAGGCAGTGGGGCCTATGGCCGGGCCCAGCCAGACCAGCACAGAGGCAGGATCCGCGTCCATTTCCTGCAGGGTGGCTTCCAATATGCCGGCAGCCAGCCCGCGCCAGCCGGCATGGGCAGCTCCCACTACGGTACCGGCTTCATCACAGAATAGCACCGGCAGGCAGTCTGCCGTCATCACAGTACAAATCTGTCCGGGTGTACGGCTGATCACCGCATCGGCGGTAAGATTGTCGTTTTCTGCCGGCAGGGTGAGCACACGAGTGCCGTGCACCTGTTCCAGCCACAACGGATCTTCCGGCAGATTAAGACACGCCGCCAGTCGCTCCCGGTTGGCGCGCACATGGGAGATATGATCGCCCACATGAGCGCCCAGATTCAGGCTGTGCCAGGGTGCCGCACTCACGCCGCCGGTGCGGGTGCTTTGCGCCGATCCAACATTGGCTGGTACCGGCCAGTTAGGCAGAATTATATCCATACCAGATCATCCGGATGTGCCTGGGTGTCGGCGCGCAGCACCTCAACTAGTTTAACCATGTCGTCGGGAATGGGGGCATGCCATTCCATCAGCTCGCCGCTGATGGGATGTTCCAGCCGCAGCATCACCGCATGCAGCGCCTGGCGTTTAAAGCCCCGCAAAAAATCCATCAGCTCGGGCTCGGCAGCACGGGGCGGCTTGAGCCGGCCACCGTATACCGGATCACCGACCAGCGGGTGCTTGAGATGGGCCATATGCACACGAATCTGGTGGGTGCGGCCGGTTTCCAGCCGTACCCGCAAGCGGGTGTGGGCGCGGAATTTTTCCATCACTCGATAGTGGGTCACCGCCGGCTTGCCGGAAGGCGTTACCGCCATCTGAATACGTTGAGTAGGGTGACGGCCAATATTGGCGTCCACCGTGCCGCCGGCAGTCATATGACCAATGGCCACGGCTTCATATTCCCGGGTAATATTGCGCGCCTGCAAGGCGGTAACCAGATGGGTTTGCGCCGGTATGGTCTTGGCCACTACCATCAGGCCAGTGGTGTCTTTATCGAGCCGGTGCACTATCCCGGCTCTGGGCACCTCGGCAATGGCCGGACAATGATGCAGCAACGCATTGAGCAAAGTGCCGTCGGGAGTGCCGGCACCCGGGTGCACCACCAGACCGGCAGGCTTGTTGATCACCATGATGTCGTCGTCTTCATAGACGATGTTCAGTTCAATGGCCTGAGGCTCGAACCGGACTTCGTCTTCCAGCTCGGCATTCACCACCACCTGCTGGCCGGGCAGCACTTTTTCCCGGGGCTTGCTGACGACGGCACCGTCAATTTGCACCAGATCCTGCTGAATCCAGGTTTTAATGCGAGAACGGGAATAATCGGGGAACATTTCCGCCAACGTCTGGTCCAGACGTTGACCGTATTGATGATCGGCAACAACGCCGTTCAGTTCTATATGCTGGCTCATGAAGACCACTGGTTACCAAATGATATTTAATTGGTTATTCTAGCGGTTCTTGACGCTGAGCTTAATCAGTTTCCGAACTTTGCAATCACAATGGACTTTTCAATGGCGAAACAATCAAGCCTCTGGCTCACCCTGACACTGACTTTGGCGCTGGCCGCCACCGGCTGCTCCAGCTCCAGCAAAAACGACGTTCCGGACGAAGCACCGGAAGTGCTGTACCAGGATGCCCGGGAACGCCTGCAGGCCGGAAACTACATTCGCGCTGCCGAGTTGCTGGAAGCCATGGACTCGCGCTATCCGTTTGGTGCCTACTCCAATCAGGTACAGCTGGATCTCATTTATGCTTACTACAAACAGGACGATACAGTACGGGCGCTGGCCAACATAGATCGCTTTATTCGCCTGAACCCCAATCACCCCAGCGTGGACTATGCCCGCTATATGCGCGGTCTGACCAATATGTCGGCAGACTACAATTTCTTTCAGAACCTGTTCAACATAGATCGCGCAGATCGTGATCCTACCTATGCACGCCAGGCCTTTGCCGATTTTCGTCAGCTGCTGCGCCAGCACCCCGACAGTGTTTATGCCGCTGATGCCAAGGCCCGCATGATCAGCCTGAAAAACCGTCTGGCCCGATATGATCTGGCAGTGGCCAATTATTACGTAAAACGCAAAGCCTGGCTGGCTGCCGCCAACCGGGCCAAGTTTGTAGTGGAAACCTATCCCGACACCGAGCAACTCAAGCCCGCTCTTGAGATTATGGAGCAGGCTTACAACAAACTGGGCCTGACCGAAATGGCCAACCACGCCAAAGCAGTGCTCAAGGCCAACTATCCGGCGGGTTGAATTTTCTCCCCTTTGCTACCCAAGCCCCGCACTGCTGGGGCTTTTTTATGTCAATGCCCTAGCCACTGAGAGCCGGCCTTGGAGACCTGTGCGCCAGTTTTTGCCATTACGCATGAAATTTGCATTGCAACTTTTTCAAAATGATTGATCCCATTTGAATGCTGTGGATAAAATGCGCTTCGTGCGAAGCCTATCCCAGCGCCAAGCACGCCCTTTGATCGCTTCGGGTTTCGAGTTATCGCAAAACCAAAACAGAAGCCACGGCATGCTATTGCCCGGCAGCCGGCGGAGCGTATTTAAAAAACGGAAATGCAGCACAACACAGGGATCAAAATGACCTTTCAAAAATCACAACTGGCAGTGGCGGTTGCCATGGCTATCTCCATGTCTTCTTCGGCACTGGCTGCCGCCGACATTAATAGCAACGCTGGTATCATTACCCTCGAAGGTACGGGCTCGGTGAGCGTTGGTGGTGGAGAATCTAAAGCTATAAGCGAAATCCCAACCGTTTCGGATGGTGATGAAAACTACATTGAAACCAGCTCTCTCTTCGAGCCTAACCTTGCCAGCAAGGTGAATAGCGACACAACAAACTACCCCTACTCGGACGGCGCTCTCTACTACAGCAAAGACTATTCTTTACTGAACATTACCAATGCTAATCTCAGCCGAATGGACCTTGATCTGCGGAATGCCAATAGTGACGAAACTGCCGAGCCGACTGAGGAGTTTTTGACGGTTGGTAGTGAAAGTACCTTTGTTTTTGACGGCGTCACGTCTCAAGCAACCATTATCGAAACCAACGGTGCTCACATTGAGCATAACGGTACCGCTGCTGCCATTGCCATCAGCAACAGCAACCTGACCGGTGTAGATTTCGGCGAATTGGAAGAAGGGGACGAACCGGTTGTTCCCATCTGGAATGGAGCGAAAGAGCTACTGACCAACAATGGCGGCGAAATTGTTTCCATGGGGCTTGGCAATGCCATTGATATCGCTAAAAGCACCGTAGACGGATTGATCATCAATGAAGACTGGAGTAACTCCGAAGCCCCGATGAACGGCGGATTTATCACTGCCACTAAGGGCGCTGCCATCAGTGTGAATGGTGACAGCACTCTGACTGGCGGCATTCATAACGTATCTCGTGAGGACGCCGCAAAAATTGTGGGTGGTCGAACAGCTATTGAATTTAACGATAGCGCTCTGAATGGTTACATCGTAAACGAGCATTCAGGAGATAATCAGCCTGCCGGCTCGCAACCCATCATTCTTGGCAACAAGGTCGCCATCGCTTTCAACAACAGTCAGATTAATGGTGGCATTGTAAACGAAGGCATCATCGTGGCCGAAGGTGTTACCTGGTACGATGACTCTACCGGTAACGCCACCGATGAACAATTCGAAACACTGCTTGATAATAAGCTGACGGATACTTCCCTGCTGGAAGCCAATGGTGATGCTGCCATTCTGCTAACTCAGGGTAGCGTATTTAATGGCGATATAAACAACAGTGGACGTATCGCTGGTTTGTATGGCATTGGCTCATATACTAGTGGCGGAACCAACAATAGCTTCAACGGTAATATCAACAACAGTGGTATCATCGATGGTCGCCATATGGCCATCAGCCTGAACTCAACCCAGGTCAACGGTGCCATCAACAACGTCGGTACTATCAAGGCTGATCCTTCCTCTGCTCCTGAATATCCGAGTTATGGCATTTATATTGGTGACAGTGTGACCGGCAGTCTGACCATTAACCAATTGGCCGGCGAGCTAAATGGCGATACTGCTCTGCGCATGAACAGTGTTACCCGCACCAACTACACCGGTGGTCAGATCACCGGCAACGTGGCAAACCACGGTGGTACCTTCTATGTGGAAGGCAACCGCACCATTGCCGGTGACTATATGCAGACTGCCGGTTCAACCCTGGCCATGGACCTGCATCAAGAAACCAGCCTGACCGCTGATAATATCGATCTTCAGCCAGGCAGCCGGGTGTTGATCGACCTGAGCAAGGGCGATCTGTATGTGCAGAGTGGTACCAAAGTGGAACTGCTCAGGGCCAACGGCACCCTGACCGACACCAATGTTGACTATGTGGTGAGCTCCGATCTGGTTACTGTGGCCGAGGTTGAACGTAACGCCAATGGCAATCTGGTACTGACCTTTGACCGCACGTCCTACTCTGCAGGCATTCAGGAAGAGCTCAACAATAAACCGGCTACCGTCAGTACCCGCAAGACTCAGCAGATCCAGCAAGTGGCCCGGGTGTTTGACAAACTGGAACAACTGCCTGAAACCCCCGCCGTTCAACAGCTGAAGCAAATGATCCAGCGAAGCACCTCAAATACAGAGGATCTGGCTGAAGCGGTTGCTCAATACCTGCCCGATACTTCCGGTGCCAGCGTAGCCGCTGCCATGAATGCCAGCAGTCAGGCCGGCGCTCAGGTGTCCGTTCGTGCTCGTGGCCTGGCCTCCGGGGATGCTTTCACCAACAGTGGTCTCTGGATTCAAGGACTGGTGTCCAATGGCAAGCAGGATAATCGCCATGGTGAAGCTTATGATGCCGACAGCCGCGGCTTTGTGCTGGGTGCCGACACCGAGCTGAGCAGCGGCCTGGTGCTGGGTACGGCCTACAGCTTTGTCCGTAGCGAGAGCAAGACTGCCAGCAGCCGTACCGACTCCGATTACCACATGGCCACCGCCTATGGTGCTCAGGCCATCGGTCAGCTCCTGCTGGACGGACAGGTTTACTATGCCTGGGGTGATAACGACAGCAGCCGTAACATTGGTGCCAACGCCAATTACGACAGCAAACTGTATGGTGCCCGCGTAGGGGCCGGTTACCAGTTTGAGCCGGCGCATGCCACCCGCTTTGTTCCCACCCTGTCGCTGGAAGCGGCCCGCCTGTCGGTGGATGGGTATACCGAAACCGGCTCTCCCGCCGCCCTTACCATTGGTGAACAGGACTTTGATCGTCTGGAGCTGGGCCTGACCACAGAGCTGAGCAAAGACTATCAATTGAGCCATGCCATGGTAACGCCCAGCCTGATGCTGGGTGCCTTCCATGACTTTGAGTCCGAAGCTCAGAGCAGCACAGTGGCCTTTGCGGCCGCACCGGCGGAAACCTTTACTGTTTCCGGTCGCAAGCCCGAAGAAAACCGCTATGTGGCCGGTGTGGGTGTAGAGATAATGCGCGGTGACAACCTCACCGTTAGCGCCGAGTACAACTACAACTGGAATGGTGACGGCTTCGACGCCAACACCGGTGCCCTCAAGTTCCGCTGGGACTTCTGAGCTCGATAATATCCCTGTGTTTCAAGGCGAGCTTCGGCTCGCCTTTTTTGTTTATGGCCGGCAGCGCTGCTGCAAGGCGGCAAACGCCGGCCAGTCGATATGCCAGGGGCCGCCGTGGCCCACGCCCGGCAACTCTCTCACTCGCAGGCAGCGCTTGTTGGTCACGAGGGCAAGTTGCAGGTAAGTCAGTTCAGGGGGGATCTCGACATCGTCAGTGCCGGTGTAATGCAGCTGGGGCAATGTACTCAGCCCCTTCAGCAGGGCTGCATTGTGGCCAAAGGCTTCATCCCGCAGTCTGTGATAGCCGGTAAAGGCCGCTGTATCCAGGTTGCCCGCCACCGTTACCAGCCCGATCACATTGGGCAGTCTTGCCGCCAGTTGCACCGCCATATTGGCACCACCGGAAAAGCCCACCAGGATCAGTTTGCGCTCGGCAGATACAAGCTGTTGAATGGCCTGCTCCAGCTCGGCCACATGAGCAAAGCGGCGCTCGGTCCACTCACTAAAATGGCAGCCTCTGGCCGGGTTGGCGTCATACTGGCAGGGCCGGCCCAGATACAGCACTGAGCCGTGACTGTCTGCCGCCGCCAGTTTCAGCGCCACCGGATTATGAGGGGTGGGATCTATGGACGGCTGCCGGCTGTTACGCCAGGCCGCGCCATCCCCTTCAATATAAATACGCACTGGCTCTTCAGTGGCCAGCCGCCCCCAGACGCGAACCGGCAAGGTGGTGGAAACCGGCATGGAGACCAAGCTGCCCTGCCCGGCTATACGCCCAGCATTTTCACTACGCTGGTCATCGGCAGGTGCCGTGCAACCGGCCAGCGCAAGTGCCAGTGCCAGCCCGTGAAGGTTTTTTTTCTTGTTCATGATGATTGCAACGACTCCAGAAACCGCAGGCTGCGAATGCCGTACCAGCACAGGGGTTCGCCGTCGATAAGCAAAGCGTCGAGCTGCAGCTCGTCTTTTACTGCGTTCAGCTTGCCGGCAAAGGGATAGGGCTCGCTGGCACAGAGCAGCACGGGCTTGTGCTGCACCAGCCAGTTTTCATCCACCTCGGGATAACGTTCGCCGGGGGTTATCAGCGGGAGTCCCAGGTGAGTAAACAGGGAGTGAATAAAGGTATCTGTGCCCACCGTCATATATGGCTTACGCCAGATAAGGTAAAGCAGCGGCCGGTCATCATTGAGTACCGACAGACTGCTGTTATGTTTATCGGACAGCAAGGGCAGCTGACGGCCTGAGCGGCTGACAGGTGCGGCCAGCGCGGCACGATAACGCTCGGCCATATGCAAAAGCGCGTCACAATTCAGCGCCTTTGCCAGCTGCTCCAGCGCCGCCGGCATGGCCTGTACCGAGGTCACATTCGTGGCTACCCAGGGGTAAGGACAACTGTCGGCCATGGCCTGAGTGTTTTCTTCCTGGTCGAACACCACCATGTCCGGCGTCTGCGCCGCTACCTTTTCCCAGTTCACGTCTTTGGTACCGCCTACAACAGGTATGGTGCTGACGCGGTCGGCCGGATGCACACAGTAGCGGGTACGCCCCACTACATTTACACCGGCTTCAATCAGGGTTTCGGTCCAGGAGGGCACCAGACAGACCACTCTTAACGGACTGGCAGCACTCATTGGCCAAAATAGGCCTTAAGAAAGTCATCAAAACTGACCGAGTCGGACTCTTCCTGCTTGCGCTGGCGGGCAATGGAGCGGGCCCCTTCTTCATCAAAGTAGTTGTCATCCCAGTAACGGGGGGTCACGCCGGCAAAATGTTCGCCGTAGCGACGTGACAGCTCCATGCCAAAGGGCAAAATGTCAGTGTTGCGTTGTTTCAGCTCGCTCAGCACTTTTGCCGACAGGGTCAGCCCGGGATCGCGCATGGCCGCCAGTTGCTGCTGGTGAGCCTTGCCGTAACAGCCCCTGCCACAGCAGGCGTCAAGCAGTGCCGCCACGTCTGCCAGCTCGGCAAAGTAATGCTCGCCCAGTTCCTTTATGGTGATGTCGTCCTGGTTAAACTGCTCCAGCATAAGGCCGGGCTTGCGCCCTTCCATCACCACCTTGTTGAAATTGCGCCGGTTAAGGGCAATTTCGTCTTCTTCCAGCGGTGCCGAGGGCGTGAGCAGACACCAGAGCAGGAAGGTATCGAGAAAACGGATCTGCTCAGGCGCTATGCCCACCGGCGAGAAGGGATTTACATCCACCGAGCGCACTTCAATGTATTCCACGCCTCTCGCTTCCAGCGCTTCTGACGGTTTTTCGCCGCTTTCGGCGGTGCGCTTGGGCCGGATAGGCGCGTACAGCTCGTTTTCGATTTGCAGCACATTGTCGTTGAGCTGACGGTATTCGCCATCCACTTTCACGCCGATGCGGGCAAATTCCGGCGCATGGGTGCCAATGGCCCGGCGCAGGCTGGCAACATATTCATCCAGGCTGTTCAGGGAAATATTCAGTCCGGCCTGAGCATTGTTGGTGTAGCCCAGATCCGACATGCGCAATGAAGTGGCATAAGGCAGATATAGGGTGCCCTTGCCCAGCCGCTCAAAGGGCAGTTTATGCTCCCGGCCCTGCAGAAAGGAGCCACACAATGCCGGCGAGGCACCAAACAGATAAGGAATAAGCCAGCCAAAGCGGTAGAAATTACGAATCAACCCCAGGTAGGCTTCAGAAACAAAATCCTGCAGATAACTGCCGTTACCTTCCAGCTCGTGCCAGTCTACCCAGAAGCTGTCGGGCATGGAGAAGTTAAAGTGTACTCCCGAGATCACCTGCATGCTGCTGCCATAACGATGATGCAGCCCCTGCCGGTAGAGGGTTTTCATGCGGCCCACATTGGAACTGCCATATTGCGCCAGGGGAATATGTTGATCTCTTTTCAGCAAACAGGGCATGCTCAGCGGCCAGAGCTGTTCGCCATCCAGGTGACGCACCGTATAACGATGAATATCACTGAGCTGAGCCAGCAAGGTTTCTACCGAGTCAGATACCGGCGTAATGAACTCCATCAGTGACTCGGAAAAATCAGTGGTGATATGAGCATGGCTCAGGGCCGAGCCCAATGCACTGGGATGGGGGGTATGCGCCAGCTGGCCGTCGGGAGTAATACGCAGACTTTCACGCTCTATGCCGCGACGAATGCCCTTGATGGAAGGCAGTTTGTCGGAACGCTGAAATGCCCGAAGGCGCTGCTGCAGGGAAGCGGTTGTTTTGGTCATTATGGTTCGCTCTTGGCCGCGGTGCTTGTTAGCACCGCGGGAGGCTTGGCCTCGTTATTCAATGATTAAATCGTGCATGGGAAGATTGAGTTCTGCCAGTGATTTTTCAAGTTTTGTCTTGTCACCGGCAACGACAATAACCATTTTCTCAGGATCCAGCCACTTTTTGGCCTGTTCGGTCAGGGTAGCGGCATCTACTTCAGACACAATTTGCTGCTGCTGGCTGAGGTAATCCGGCGACAGCTCCAGCATGGCCAGGTTCAGCAGAAAACCGGCTTTCTTGCCCAAGGTTTCATAACTGAGGGCATCCTGCTGGGAGTAACTGCTCTTTAGATAGGCCAGCTCTTCCGCCGTGGGTCCTTTAGCAGCAAATTGCTGCATTTCCTGCAGAACTTCGGTAATGGCACCGGCGGTGGCATCACCGCGTACATCTGCCGATACCACAAAGGCGCCCGCTTCCCGGTTGCCGCTGAAGTAGGAATAGGCACCATAGGTATAGCCCTTGTCTTCCCGCAGGTTCTGGTTAATACGGCTGTTGAAGTTGCCACCCAGGTTATAGTTCATCAGCTGGCCATAAAAGTAGGGGCCAGTAGCATCCACCGGCAACGCCCGGCGGCCTGCCCGCAATACGGACTGAACCGCCCCGGGCATATCAATAACATAAATACCCGGCTCGGCGGCCTGTTCCGGCACGTCAATTGCCGGCAACGCCGGAGCATCCCCTTGCCATTGGGTCAAAAAGCCAAGCTGCGTTTTTGCCTGCTCGGCAGACAGGTCGCCGGCAATAATCACATGGCCGTTTTTGGGGTTGTAGTAGCGCTGATAAAAGGCTTTTACCTGCTCCAGCGTAAAGCTTTCCAGATTTTCCGGCAGGCCCTCGTCGGGCAGACCCAGCCGGCTGTTGCCATACATCAGCTCATTAAACCCTTGCTGTGCCAGCCAGGACGGCTGATTACGACTCTGGGCCATGGACTCCAGCATACGCGCTTTTACCTTGTCGAAATCTGCCTGACGAAAACCCGGATGGAACAGCAGCTCTTTCACCAGCTCAAGAGTCGCAGGCAGCTGGTCAGTCAGGCTGGTCACTTCTATCAGGTTGGTATAAAAACCACTGCGCACATTCACACTGGCCCCCAGCCGCTCCAGCGCCTCGCTGAAGTCACCATTACTGAGCCGCTCGGTCCCCTGATCCATCATGGCAGCAGTCAGAGCCGCCAGCCCTGCTTCGCCCTCGGCTTCGGCGCGCTGGCCGCCGGGAAGGGCAAAGATCAGCGACACAGCCGGAATTTCATCGTTTACCGTGCCCAGAAGCTGAATATTGTCGCCAATGGTTTCCTGCCACAGCGGTGGCACAGCCACACTCACCGGCTCGCCGGCATCGGGTATCACACTGCGGTCAAAGTCGTCCTGCACGGTGCGCAGGGGCAGCTCGTCAATATGCTGCCGCTCGGGCAGCTCCCGCTCGGGCGTGACATAATCCGGCTCCGCGGCCTGCCACTCGGTCTTGCCCGCAGGCACCACACTCAACAGAGCGTGAGGCTGATTTTTGAGATAGCGCTGATAGGCAGCGGTGACTTCATCGGGCGTGGTGCCGGCCAGTTGTCGCCAGGCATTGATGGCATACAGGGGATCGTCCTGCAGCACCTGCCCCAGTGACAGCTGACGGGCCTTGCCCCTGGCGCTGTCGAGGCCAAGAATAAGATCAGCGCGCAACTCGGTCACTGCCTTGGATACGTCCTCGGGCTGAATGCCGCGCTCCACCACGCTGTTGATAATGCGCTCCACATCGGCCTTGAGCGGAGTCAGATCGCCGTTTTTCGACGGGTTGGCGTAGGCCCAGATGCTGAAGGTACAGGCCAGCTCGGAGCAGTAGTGCCCCGCTCCTGCCGACACCGCCTTGCCGGTTTCTACCAGTTCCTGATAGAGCAGCGAACTCTTGCTGCCACCCAGCACATTGGCCAGCACATCCAGCGCCGCTTCGTCTTTGTTACCCAGCCAGACGGTAGGGTAAGACACATACAGCATGGGCATGCGAATGCGTGAGTCTTCCAGGGTCTGATGACGGTTGCGTTCCAGTTTTGCCGGGGCCGGCTCGGCCCGCTTGACCTCGGGGCCGGCAGGAATGGGACCAAAGTATTTTTCTATCCACGCCAGCGTCTGCCCGGTGTCGAAATCACCGGAGATCACCAGGGTGGCGTTATTGGGGCCATACCAGCGCAGAAAGAAAGCCTTGAGATCGTTGACGTCAACTCTGTCCAGATCTTCCACATAGCCGATGGTCGGCCAGCTGTAGGGGTGATCGCGGGGGTAGAGCAGCTCATCCATGCGCTCGCCCACCAGGCCATAGGGCTGGTTATCAATGCGCTGGGCCCGCTCGTTCTTGACGGTATCGCGCTGAATTTCAAATTTGCGCTGGCTCACCGCCTCCAGCAGAAAGCCCATGCGATCGGCTTCCAGCCAGAGCACCTTCTCCAGATGATTGGCGGGCACGGTCTGAAAGTAATTGGTTCTGTCCTGATTGGTGGTGCCGTTCATGGTGCCGCCGGCTTCATTGATCAGGCGAAAATGCTGCTGATCTCCCACATGCTTGGATCCCTGAAACATCATGTGCTCAAAAAAATGCGCAAAGCCGGTTTGATCCGGCTCTTCCCGCGCGGATCCGACATGGTAGGTCACTTCCACATGAGCCAGGGGATCGGACTTGTCGGGGTTGAGGATCACCGTCAGACCATTATCCAGCCGGTACTGCTGGTAGGGGATCACCAGCTCATCCTGACCTTGCTCCACTGTTTTTATCAGCGTGGGGGCTGCCTGAGCGGCCAGCGGGCACAACAAGAGTAACAACGACCAATACTTCATGAAGTTTCCTTATGTTTACAACAATGCCGGTCAGCCCCGCAGCAGCACCTTGCCACGGGTATGACCGGTTTCTATCTGGCGGTGGGCGTCAGCCCCGTCGGCCAGCTCAAAGACCTGGCTTACTTCCACTGTTAGCCGCCCTTCTGCTACCGCATCGGCCAGCATGGCCAGCTGCTCATTATCATTCTCCTTGAGCATGCCAGTGGCACGAATACCTTTCTTTTGGGCGGCAGCAATGACCTGATCGGCAGTAATGGTGGGCACCGTCACCACACGGCCATTTGGTTTCACCTGAGACAAAAGTGTTTCACCAGAAGTTCCCCCCACCAGATCAAGAAACAGATCCACCGGCGCTATGCTGGCCACAGCCGCATGATCGTGATAATCCACCACTTCGTCGGCACCCAGCCCTGTCACAAAGTCCTGATTGGCCGTTGAGGTCAGCGCCACCACAGTGGCACCTTCCGCTTTCGCCAGCTGTACCGCCAGGTGCCCCACACCACCTGCAGCGGCGGAAATCAGCACCCGCTCGCCCTGTTGCAGGCCACTATGAACCATCAGTCCCTGCCAGGCGGTAGTGCCGGCCAGCGCAAGGCCACCGGCCATTTCGTAAGAGACTTCATCAGGCAGCGGCATCATTTCATCGCAATTCACTACCAGTTCTTCGCTGTAGGCTCCGCCTCTTACCAGCCCGAATGCTCGGTCTCCGGGCATAAAGCGACATACCTCCGAACCGACTTCCAGTACTTCTCCGGCCACTTCAAAACCCGGTGACCAGGGCAAGCTGTCTTTGATGGCTTCAGCTCCCCAGCCCAGCCCGGCTCGGGTTTTGGCGTCCACCGGGTTAACGCCGGCGTAATGCATTTTAAGACGCATTTGCTTGGATGCCAGCGGCGGATGGTCGGCTTCGGTCAGTTGCAGTTTTTCCGGGCCGCCAAAGGCAGTAATGACAAGCTGTTTCATATCGGACTCCTTTTCCATGTGAGGCTCATGTGAGCAGCACCATAGCACGGCTTTGTTCAGGCCTGAAGGCTGGTTGGCGTGCCGCCTCGGTCTTGCTACAGTGCAATGAAGCATAGACGACAACCCCAGAGGAATGGCCATGACCCGATTGTTTTTGCTACCGCTTATTCCAGCGCTGCTGTGGTTTTTCTTTTTGCTGTACCACCACATTCCCATCAAAAAAGGGGCCAAAGGGTTTTACTGGATAATGGGCCTGGGCTGGGGTCTGGCGGCCTTCCTCAGTCTGATGATGGTGCTCACCCGCTAACACACAGCTTTGTTTTCACCAGTAGTTTTCCATCAGGATCTGACCGGGTTTACGGCGCAGGTGTTTCTGCAGGCCTTTGTTTTTTAGTTCAGTAAGAGTGTCACGCACCATTTGCGGGTTGCCGCAAAGCATCACCCGGCTGTGCTCTGGAGTGAATGGGAGGCCGGCCTTTCGCTCCAGACTGCCATCACTGATGGCATGAGTAATGCGGCCGGTCTGGGTGCCGCCGGTGTCTTCGCGGGAAACAAAAGGAATATACTGAAACTGACTGCGCCCTTCAGTGAGCTCTGCTATCTGTCGCCGATAACCCAGCTCGTCGGCAAAACGCACGCCATGCACCAGCACAATGTTCTCGAACTGCTGCCAGCAGCTGCCTTCCGCCAGCATGGAAACAAAGGGCCCCACCCCGGTGCCGGTGGCCATCAGCCACAGGTCACGGCCAGGGGGCACTTCATCCAGGGTAAGAAAACCGGCGGCACTATGCTGCACCAGCAGTTCGTCACCCACCTCAAGATTGGCCAGCCAGGGTGTAAGCTGCCCTTCAGGAATGGTGATCACATAAAACTCGGGGTCCTGCCCCGGGGCATTGACATAGGAGTAGGCCCGGGCCACTTTTTTATCGTCTGTGTGCAGAGCCAGTTTGGTGAACTGACCGGCCTTGAACGTTGCCACATCAGCATCCAGCACCAGTGAAAAAAGATTATTCGACCAGGTTTTACGGGCTTTGACCCGCGCTGTGATCCAGTCTGCCATAGTGCGCCCTCCCTCAGTGTTTCTTCCACTTTAGCCGGAACGCGGGCAATAAAAAACCCGCGACAAGCGCGGGTTTTTTCAAAGCGGTGCCTTAACTCAGGCAGCTACCACCTGAATGGTAACAGTCGCTTTAACATCAGCGTGCAGCTGAACACCGATTTCGTATTCACCTACGTTACGCAGAACGCCGTCGTACAGACGAACTTCGCTCTTGGCTACTTCAACACCGGCAGCAGTGATGGCATCGGCCACGTCACGGGCACCGATGGAGCCGAACAGCTTGCCTTCGTCGCCAGACTTGGACTCGATAACAACGGCTTCCAGAGCAGCCAGTTGATCAGCACGGGCCTGGGCAGCAGCCAGCTGATCGGCCAGTTTGGCTTCCAGCTCGGCGCGGCGAGCTTCAAACGCTGCTACGTTGTCTTTGGTCGCCAGTACTGCTTTGCCCTGAGGCAGCAGGAAGTTACGGGCATAACCGGACTTTACGGTTACCTGGTCACCCAGGCCGCCCAGCTTGGCGATTTTATCCAGCAGAATTACTTGCATGATTACCTTTCCTCTTTACAGGTACGAGTTAGGCCGCTGCTTACTTGTGCAGATCGGTGTAAGGCAGCAGGGCCAGGTAACGAGCGCGTTTGATCGCACGGGCCAGCTGGCGCTGATATTTAGCGCGGGTGCCGGTGATGCGGCTCGGTACGATTTTACCGGACTCGGTGATGTAGTTCTTCAGGGTAGCGATGTCTTTGTAATCGATCTCGGTAACACCGTCAGCGGTGAAACGGCAGAACTTACGACGACGGAAATAACGTGCCATGATTCTCTTCCTCTACTAAAACGTGAATTACTCGGCAGCGGCTTCGGCGCGAGCATCGTCGCGACGGGGCTGACGCTCTTCCTTGGCCTTGGCCATTTCGGAAGGCTCGGTAACGGCTTGCTTGGTGCGCATGATCATGTTGCGCAGCACGGCGTCGTTGTAGCGGAAGTTGGTTTCCAGCTCGTCGATCACAGCCTGGTCAGACTCAACGTTCATCAGAACGTAGTGAGCTTTATGCAGTTTGTTGATCGGGTAAGCCAGCTGACGACGGCCCCAGTCTTCCAGACGGTGGATTTGACCACCGGCAGTAGTGATGGCGCCGGTGTAGCGCTCGATCATGCCGGGAACCTGTTCACTCTGGTCAGGGTGAACCATAAATACGATTTCGTAATGACGCATGGATTGCTCCTTACGGGTTATAGCCTCTGCGCGGGCTCAGTCACACCAGCGGAGGCAAGGAACTTGGGTTTTAATGACTGATTTCAAGGCGGCGTAGTTTAAGACATAACCAACGGAAAAGAAAGCTTTAAGCTATCAGCTATAAGCTGTAAGTCGCCCGAGTGGTCTGCAGGCTGATATTGGGTAATCTGTAGGTGCCCATTTATGCGGCGCAAATCATCTGGCTGCTCTGCATCAACAGCCATGGCCTTCCATATCAAACATCACCGTTGTCTGACCCGCCAGCTACCACCGCAAAAATCATTCGGCAATGCAGTGCCACAGATCCAGGCATCAGCTAACAAACAACTTGTTTTTCTTACGGCTTACAGCTGGCCGCTTACAGCTACGCGCTAGCGTAAACGGCGTTGCAGCCCGATGGCGGCAATAACGATAAGCGCGCCCAGATACACGTTCCAGTCAGGGAACTCACTAAACAGCGCCATGCCCATCAGGGTGACGAAAATCAGCCCTGAGTATTCACTGGCGGCAATTTTGCTGGCATCGGCCATGGCGTAGGCCATGATGCAGATGCCCTGATAAATAATGCCCACCAGGGTGGAGCCAATCAGCAGCCACCACACATCAGCCGGAATCGGCTGCCAGCCGGGCAATGCCAGCACCAGACTGACGGGAATGGACAGCGCCTGGGTCATAAACAGGGTGGCCAGCACAGAGCGCCCTGTGGGCAGACGGCGCACCAGCACATTGGAAGCGGCCATCGACAGCGCGGTGAGCAACGCCACCCAACCAGCCCAGTGCCATTCGGCCGGGTTGAGCACCACCAGAATGCCGCCAAAGCCCAGCAGGCTGACCGCATAGGTGGCCGGGCGCACCGATTCCCGGCTTATCAATGCTGCCAGTGGCAACGTCAGCAGGGGTGCGGCATAAAATACCGCATTGGCGGTGGCCAGCGGCAAGTACACCAGACTGATAAATACACAGGAAGAGCCCATCAGCAGCAAGTGGCCACGCAGGCAATGAATTTTCCATTGGCCCCAGCCTCTGCGCTCCGGTGCCAGCCGCCACCAGAACGGCAGCAGCAATAACGACGTCATGGTAAAGCGCAGAAATACATACTGGTAAGGGGTGATCTGGCTCTGGCCCATGAGTTTAACCAGCACGTCGCCAAACGAGATCATCAGGTTGCCGAGTACCAGCAATAAGATCGCCAGCAGCTGAGTGTCAGCCCGCATACGGCCCACTAGCTGTTGCATGTCAATTCCATTACCCGCGCTGACGCACCATTTCAAACAGGCAGACACCGGTGGCTACCGACACATTCAGGCTGGAAACGGAGCCGGCCATGGGAATGTTGACCAACTCGTCGCAGTGCTCCCGGGTCAGACGGCGCATGCCCTTCCCCTCGGCCCCCATCACCAATGCCAATGGCCCGGTAAATTTGGCCTGATAAATGCCGTGATCCGCCTCACCGGCGGTGCCCACCACCCAGATACCCTTGTCTTGCAGGGCCCGCAGGGTGCGCGACAGGTTGGTCACCTGAAACAGCGGCACTACCTCGGCAGCGCCACAGGCCACCTTGCGCGCTACCGGGGTCAGGCCGGCAGACTTGTCTTTGGGCACTATCACTCCATGCACACCGGCAGCATCGGCGGTGCGCAGGCAGGCCCCCAGGTTATGGGGGTCGGTGACGCCGTCCAGCACCAGCAACAGTGGCGTCTCGGTACGCGCCAGCAGCGCATCCAGATCCGACTCGTTTAATGCCGGCAATGCCTTGATCCGGGCCACCACTCCCTGATGCTGAGCACCGCCTGCCTTGTTATCCAGCGTCTGACGATTGGCCAGCTGGGCGCGCACACCCAGTTGGTGCAATTGGTTTTGAACCTCTTGCAGACGGGCGTCTTCCCGGCCCTTGAGCAGCCAGACTTCCAGTATGTTTTCAGGATGATTTTCCAGGGCGGCGTTCAGGGCATGAATGCCGAAGATCAGTTCACTACTCATGTTTGTTCTCGGGATTGGGGATTGGGGATTAGGGAATGGGGAATAGGGGATGGGCTCAGGTATTAACCAGTCCCTGTTCCCTAATCCCTATTCCCAAAACTTAATCAGCGGCGCTTGCGGCTGCGGTTACGAGAGCGGGACTTGCCGCTTTTCTCGCCTTGTTCACCCTTGTCACCGCCCTTGCCGCCAGTGGGCTTGGCACGCTGACGCGACTTGAGGTTTTTGGCACCCTTGCCGGTTTTGCCTTCGCCTTGCGGTGCGTCTTCCACCAGCTCAAAGTCAATCTTGCGCTCATCCAGATTGACGGCCATGACCTTAACCCGAATCTTGTCACCCAAACGGTAGCGGCGACGGAAGTTTTCACCAATCAGCTGCTGGCGGGCAGGATCAAACTGGTAGTAGTCATTCTGCAGGCTGGAAATATGTACCAGACCATCAATATGAAACTCATCCAGGCGCACAAAGAAGCCAAAGCCGGTGACGTTGGCAATGGTACCGCCAAACTCGTTGCCTACATGGTCCAGCATGTATTCACACTTGAGCCAGTCGGCTACATCACGGGTGGCGTCATCGGCACGGCGCTCTGTCAGTGAGCAGTGCTCACCCATGGGGGCCACCTGATCATACTGGTAAGGCACGCCGCCGGTCTTGCTGCCGCCGCCGCCATGCATTTTTGCCAGCTGAGCCTTGATAGCGCGGTGCAGGATCAAATCCGGATAACGGCGAATGGGTGAAGTAAAGTGAGCGTAAGACTTCAGTGCCAGACCAAAGTGACCGTTATTCTCGGCCTGATATACCGCCTGCTTCATGGAGCGCAGCAGCATGGTCTGAATAAGCTCCGCATCGGGCCTGTCTTTTATCTGCTCGGCAAGCAGGGCGTAATCCGCCGGCTCCGGCTCAAGGCCGCCTTTCAGCTCCAGGCCCAGCTCGCCCAAAAAGCTGCGGAAGCCGGTGAGTTTTTCTTCACCCGGCTTATCATGCACCCGGAACAGCGCGTGCGCTTCCTGCTTTTCAATAAAGCGGGCGGCAGCCACGTTGGCCATGATCATGCACTCTTCGATGATCTTGTGCGCGTCGTTGCGCACCACCGGCACAATGCGTTCAATCTTACGCTGCGGATTAAACACAAAGCGGGTTTCTTCGCTTTCAAACTCCACGGCACCACGCTGATGGCGGGCTTCCTTCATCGCATGGAACATGCGGTTCAGCTCTTCCAGATGCGGCACCAGCGGCGCGTAACGCTCACGCAGGGCCTCATCTCCTTCCAGAATGGCAGCCACTTTGGTATAGGTCAGGCGGGCATGGGAGTTCATCACCGCTTCATAGAACTTGAAGCCAGACAGTTTTCCGGTAGCGGATATGGTCATTTCTGCCACCATGCACAGCCGGTCTACCTGAGGGTTGAGTGAACATAAACCGTTGGATAATACCTCGGGCAGCATGGGAATCACCTGCTCGGGGAAGTAAACCGAGTTGCCGCGCTGATAGGCTTCCGCATCCAGCGCCGTGTTGGGGCGCACATAGTAGGATACATCGGCAATGGCTACCCACAGCCGCCAGCCGCCGGAGCGCTTGGGCTGACAGTGCACCGCATCGTCAAAGTCGCGGGCATCTTCGCCGTCTATGGTGACCAGCGGCAGATCGCGTAAATCCTTACGGCCCACCTTGGCTTCTTCCGGCACTTCTTCGCTCAGTTTGGCGACCTGTTGCTTCACCTCTTCCGGCCACACATGAGGAATGCCGTGAGTGCGCAGGGCAATTTCAATTTCCATGCCCGGGTCCATGGTTTCACCCAGCACTTCAATGACCTTGCCAATACCGGTCATGCGCTTGGTAGGACGCTGGGTAATAGTGATCACCACCACCTGGCCCATCCGTGCACCCATGGTCTCACCCTGCGGAATAAGGATATCCTGGGCAATGCGGCTGTCGTCGGGTACTACATAGCTGACACCGTTCTCAACAAAATAGCGACCCACCACGTCCAGGCTGCGGGACTCAAGTACACGAACCAGCCGCGCCTCACGGCGGCCACGGGAGTCAAAGCGCAAGGGCTGCACCAGCACATAGTCACCGTGCATCACGGCGTCCATTTCACGCTGGGCGAGGAACAGATCATCGCCGCCGTCTTCCGGACGCACAAAACCAAAGCCGTCGCGGTGGCCGATGACCTGGCCTTTAATCAGGTTCAGCTTGTCGGGCAGGGCGTAACATTTATTACGGGTAAACACCAGCTGGCCATCGCGTTCCATGGCACGCAGACGGCGGCGCAGAGCTTCTTCCTGCTCTTCACCGGCCAGATTCAGCTCGGCAAAAATTTCATCCCGGTTAGCCGGTGTCTTGCGCTGTTTCAGGTGCTCAAGAATAAACTCCCGACTGGGAATCGGGTTTTCGTATTTTTCGGCTTCCCGTTGTTGGAAAGGATCTTGGTGTTCTGACATAAGAAGGTCCGTTTGAGCACTGTGATAGAAGGATGTATATCAACAGAATAAGAATAACAAGTGACAGTACGTCCGGTTAAGCCAGTGCTCGCATTAACCGGACATCAGTCACCGGGGAAGCCGCCGTTATTTACAGGGTTTTCAGCATTTCTTCCGGCAGCGCCAGGTTCTGGTTGCTGTTTACACCAATGCCCCGCTCGATAATATTACGGGCGATGGCCTTGGCCTCGTCCAGCGAGTGCATCACATAGGTGCCGCACTGATATTCATTAAGTTCCGGGATCTCGGACTGATTTTCTACCTTGAGCACGTCTTCCATGGCGGCTTTCCAGGCGGCAGCAACCCGCTGCTCGTCGGGCGCGCCCACCAGACTCATGTAGAAACCGGTACGGCAGCCCATGGGAGAAATATCGATAATCTCCACATTGTCGCCGTTAAGGTGGTTACGCATAAAGCCGGCAAACAGGTGCTCCAGGGTATGAATGCCCTTTTCAGAAAGAATTTCCTGGTTGGGCAGACAAAAACGCAGATCAAAGACAGTAATGGTGTCTTTGTTGGGAGTCGCCATGGTTTTGGCAACACGAACCGCAGGCGCCTCCATACGGGTATGATCTACGGTAAAACTGTCCAGCAGTGGCATGGAATACGTCCTCAATTCAAATTCAATCAATCAATCATTGTGGCAAAAAAACCGGGCGGTTGAAACCGGGGAATGGGGAGCAGGGAATGGGGATTGGATAGTTACAGTCACTAATCCCTATTCCCCAGTCCCTCAACATCACACCGCTTCTTCGTTTTGCTCGCCGGTGCGAATGCGGATCACCTGGCCCACATCGAGCACAAAAATCTTGCCGTCGCCTATTTTGCCGGTGCGGGCGGTGCTTTCAATGGCCTCGATGCAGGACTCCACCAGCTCGTCCTGCACCACTAGCTCCAGCTTGACCTTGGGCAGGAAATCCACCATGTACTCGGCACCCCGATACAGCTCGGTATGGCCCTTCTGACGACCAAACCCTTTGACTTCAGATACCGTCATGCCGGTAATGCCGCGCTCGGCCAGGGCTTCGCGCACATCGTCGAGCTTGAAGGGCTTGATAATGGCTTCAATTTTTTTCATCGGTGGCTCCTTACCAGTTTGTTTTGCCAAATCCCGAAGTAATGGGGTAACGCCTGTCCTTGCCAAAGTTGCGGGCGGTAATGCGTGGCCCCACGGCGCTCTGGCGGCGCTTGTATTCATTGATGTCGACCAGTTTGATCACCCTGCGTACATCGGCTTCATCAAAACCGGCAGCCAGTAATTCAGCCAGGGACTTATCCTGCTCTACGTAGCCTTCCAGAATGGCGTCGAGCACATCATAGGGCGGCAGGCTGTCCTGGTCGAGCTGATCCGGTGCCAGCTCAGCCGACGGCGGCCGGTCAATAACCCGCTGAGGGATCACATAGCCAAGCGTATTACGGTAGCGGCACAGTTCAAACACCAGGGTTTTGGGCACGTCCTTGATGGGGGCAAAACCGCCCACCATGTCACCGTAGAGGGTGCAGTAACCCACCGCCACTTCACTCTTGTTGCCGGTGGTCAGCACCAGCCGGCGGCGCTTGTTGGAAATGGCCATCAACAGCACACCGCGAGCACGGGCCTGCAGGTTTTCTTCCGTGGTGTCGCGCTCTGTGCCCTCAAACATAGGTGCCAGCTGGCCCATAAAAGCGTCGAACATGGGCTCGATGGAGACGATATCGAACTCCACGCCAAGACGCTCTGCTTCCTCTCTGGCATCTTCCACGCTGATGGAGGCGGTATAACGAAACGGCATCATCACCGCCTGTACTTTGTCCTTGCCCAGCGCATCGGCGGCAATGGCCAGGGTCAGGGCCGAGTCGATACCGCCGGACAGGCCCAGCACGGCACCGTTAAAGCCATTTTTATTCACGTAATCCCGGGTGGCCAGCACCAGCGCCTGATAAATTTCAGCCAGGGGATCAAGGGCTGGCTGAATATCACCCGGCACAGGCGCGCCCTGCTCAAACTTCATCAACGTCAGTGCGTCGGCAAAGGCCGGCAGGCTCTGGGTGAGTTCGCCTTCGGCGTTGAATATCTTGGAGCGGCCGTCAAACACCAGCTCGTCCTGGCCGCCCACCTGATTGAGATACACCAGTGGCAGCTGGTTATCACGGCTGCGCTGGGCCAGCAGCTCTTTGCGGATCCAGGCCTTGCCCTTGTGATAGGGCGAGGCATTCAGGCTGAGCACCAGCCCGGCGCCGGCGGCTTTTGCTGCCGCCATGGGGGCCGGCTCCCATACATCTTCACAGATCAGCAGGCCCAGTTTGTGATCCTTGAACTCAATCACGCAGGATTCGCTACCGGCAGTGAAATAACGCAGCTCATCAAACACACCGTAGTTGGGCAGCAACTGCTTGAAATAACGGCCTTGTAGTTTGCCCTGATAATAGAAAGAAGCAGCGTTATACAACTTGCCCTCTTCGCGCCAGGGATGACCCACCACCAGGGCGATGTTCTGGCTGGCGGCGGCCAGTTCGTTCAGGACGCTGGCAACCCGCCGATGCAGATCGTCGCGATACAGCAAATCTTCGGGCGGGTAGCCGGTCACCGCCAGCTCGGGAAACAGCACCAGATCCGCGCCCTGCTCAGCGGCATTGGCGGCGGCGGTCAGCATTAGTTGCGTGTTGTGTTCAATGGCACCGACGGTCGGATTAAGCTGGGCCAGCGCCAGAGTAAGATGTGAGGGCATGATCTGTCTGTCAGGTAAAAAAGCAATAGCTGCCATAGTAATGAAAGACGGCCGGATTGTCAGGTTTCTCAGTACTCAAGGAGCCGCTGTCACCTCGACAGTCAGCTCGGCTGTGATCCAGTCATTGTCTTCCTCAAAAGGGGATATGGGGGTGTTAGTGGTAAGGCCACTGTTGCTGCGGAGGATACTGGCTGTGACTGTTGTCTCTCCTTCGCCACCAGCTTGCAACTCTCCTCGTATATTAATGCTGGCAACATCCTCACTATCAACATGCCAAGCCACCCTATCACTTAAATCCTTTGGTGGCTCCCAAGGAAGAAACTGAAAGAAATCACTCGCCAGCAATTTGTCAAGCGAGGTATCCTCACCATCTTCCATCCGGGATAACAAAGACTCACGATACTCGGGAGAGATAATATCCACGTAGATACCTTTTGCCTCCAGCTCAGTGTTGGTTGATGGCACCACACTGATTTCATTATCTTCTCCCAGGTATTTATGGAAGCTACCAAGATCAACAGGTAGCGTATAACCAGCCACATTATAATTCGCCCCATCCTTTATCTGAGCTCGAACATACTCAATTACTACCTTCTTAAAATACTCCTGATACTTGGCTTTATTATTAATAAAAAAACCTTTTGGAAAGATGTCAAAGGTGACCAGATTCCAGTCACTGGCCACGAAAAAATAGCCATCAAGTCGCACCAGACGACAGGCCTCTTTATAGGTTGACGTATGTGTATGAGCATTATTTTTAGCCTTGATAGCATCGTACCAGTGAATGAAGCCACCATTTGGGACATCAAAATGATTCTTACAGCACAGGTCACAAAAATCATCCTGATCTTTATTTTTAGGAACACCTGTATTTATCTGTGAAGGGGATTCCTCACCTTTTTTCCAGTATGAAAAGTTACCAAGCAAAGTTCGCTGTGCTGGCTGTTGAGGTGAAGCGGTACCACTCAGCTTACAATTGCAGGACACCGTTTCCAACTCTTGTTCCTGCACCTTATTATTTGATGCATCATAGATAGTGGTTTTTTCACTCACTCTGACACTGGTGGAGTCATTCTTGGCGACCGTGATCAACGGCTTGCTGGTTTCCTGCTTCAAGCCCCCTCCCAAATCGATAGGGACGACATCAGGCAACGCACCAGGAGTATGCTCAACTTCGACCCTGCTCTTGCCTGCACTGTCCATTCCGAGGGCAGTACCAAAGGGGCCGCTGATGGCTGAGATATTTGATGAAACTTCCGATTCCAGAGCAAAACTCAGCGCTTCACCACCGTCGTTCCAGTTAATGATAACGGTAACCTGCTTTTTTATTGTCTCTTGCTCACTCGGCGATGGCGTAACCCAGGCATTGTTCCAGGCATAATCAGTCACGGCCCAGGTACGTTCATACTCAATATTATTCAGGTTGACACTATCAGTGCCGTTAGTGATTGCAATAAAGCCGATCCGATTCTGAAAACGACGCAGCTCATCCAGTTTGGATTCCGCCAGGCGCATAGCCACTTCCCGGCTACGACCGTCTCTGCTGTATTCCAGATAGGTTTTATTCAGTTGCAGCAAAGTGCTGGCGGTGGCTGCCACAATCACAAAGGCAAGCACCACTTCAATCAACCCAAATCCGTCTTGCCGTTGCATGATGCCTCCTGTTACCAGTCCTTCCAGCTGCCGGAAATAACATTCAAATTTACAAAAGGACTGCCAGCATCAGCATCCGCCAATCTTACAATAACATCCTGATCATAGATTGCATCATAACTCCCTGTAGGCAGCTCGATATCTTCATAATTTGAAATTAAAATGCCATATAACCTAGCACCACCATTCACTTTAACGCTAAATTTTGAACCAACTCCAGCATGAGAGTCATAGGCAAATACAACACCATAGACACTATAATTACCACTAATAGTTAAATCACTGTCTTTCAGTACAATAACAACAGGAGACGTAGCACCTAAGTTCGCACTAACCGAACAGTCTGAAACTCCTTGGATAATGTAAAAACCACCATCTTTAATAGCCATTTTACTGCAAGTGTTTAAAACTGCCGTTGCACTTGACTCAAGATATGCCCAACCAGCAGCGTTATCAGAAACATTAAAAATATATTCAACCAAATTATCCGGGAAGTTATTCGTGTCATTATCAACAATATCTAACCATTTTTTATTTTTTGTGCTGTATGCAGTGTCGCTATTACAACCATCCTGATATGCCTGCAGACTGCAAGTTTTGGCATTTCCACTCAAGGTTGTAGCCTCTTTTGACCAGACAGATACAGGAACACCTGGCCCGCCTCCGTTAGGATTCGCAACGATTGTGATATTGCCATTCGCGGGCAGGTTACCCGACAGCATAAAAGGAGCTGCACGCTTTAGATTTTCTTCATCGAGAAGGGCTCTTTCTGCCACCTGTACACTCACGGTGGCTTCACTTCCATTGGGCAATATCGCCACCGACTTCAGTTGCCAGATACCGGGAATGGGTACTCCCTTTTCCATGGTGACGGTATAACTCGCTGTCGCCGCCGAGGAGCTTAACGTTCCTGAAAGGCTGGTAGCCAGAGGATCTACCTTAAGCCTTGCCATGGCCTCGGCAATGCCTTTTTCCGCTGCTGCCTGAGCGATGCGGTATTCAATTTCATTCAGCGTAATGCGCTTGTCGGAAATCAGTACCTTACCCACAAATACAGAAACAGCCACCAGCATAGACACCAGTACCAGCGTGATGGTGAGAGTAGCAAAGCCTTTTTGAGAGTTAGTAGCCATCATTTCTTAACTTTACCTCCCGCTGCAAAGTCACCGACAATGCCGGCCGGCTAATATGAGATGCACTCAGAGTAAGTCGTATGCTGCGCATGCCGGCGGCACTGCTGCCCGGTACCAGTTCAAAGCGCACATCATCAATCGAGATTTCCTGCTCGGACATAAACCTGAGCCAATAACTGTTGTTATTGCATAAGGTAGAGATGTTAGTGGTTTTATCATTGGAAGCATCACACTTTCCTCCGCTGCTCGTACTTCGGCACTGTAGTTCTTTGTCAGCGGCGTCATAACGGTAAGCCTTCACCACCTCTCCATCGTCCCAGTATTTGATACGAATGCAGTCCGGAGTGCTGCCATTGGAGGCATATAAGTCATCGGTAGTAGAAAACACTATTGCTTCCGCAGCGGATGCCGAAGAGGCATCGCCATTCATGCCCTGAGCGGCACTGGGGTGATATCCCGCCCGCTTAATATCCCGCACCATAATATCGGTGACCGCCTGCACATCCTGATTCAGCCGCGACAGCATTAGCGTGGTATTACCGGACACAATCACCGCAGAAAATAATGACAGGGCTCCGGCCACCACCAGCAAACCAGCCACTAGCGACACCAGCATTTCTACCAGGCTCATGCCCTGCTGACGCTTAATCACGAAGAGCATGAAGGCACCCCTATCAGGCCATCAACAGCGCAGGTTCTTATCCGGCCGGTATTGGAAGTAACAAGCTTCATCATATGGTGGCCGTTAGAAAGCTGTACATTACCACTGGAGAGACTGCTTCGCCTTGGGCCAAAAGTCAGCCGACCGGAGGAATAGGAAGCAGTCAGCATCATATACGGGTAGCTCTGGCTACTGACTGTTTCGATAATATCCCCGGAGCAATCCGGCGAATCGTGTAGTGCATAACTCCAGTCTGCAGTGCCTGAGTTGGTAAAACACACCGTCACTTCCCGATTGCGCTTAATCGCCTCGCTGCGGGCCAGTTGCAGGTCGGCATACACCGCCATGCCGGCGCTGCGCACCGTGTATTGCTCGCGCAGACTCTGAAAGCCAGGCACTGCCAGGCTGGTCAGCACTGTCATCACCACCAGGCCCACCAACAATTCAATCAGGGTCAGGCCACGTTGCTTTTCGTTGTTCACCGCCTCGGCCTCCTAATCTCAGGCAATGTCTAAACTGAAGTAAGCTTGAGACAGGGCCAGACTTTAAACAAGGAAGCCTTCATGCAAAGGTATTTGGGGTTTACGCTGGTGGAGTTGTTAATCACGGTGGCCATTCTGGCCATTATCACTGCTGTGGCCTATCCGGCCTACTCGGGCTATATGCAAAAAGCCAGGCGAACAGAGGCCATTCAAACCCTTTATAGCATGCAGCTGGCCCAGGAAGACTGGCGTATCTCCAACCCCGGTTATACAAGCTCGGTCGCGGACCTGAAAAGCCCGGCCAGTACCAATCACTATGACTTCAGTGCAACTGTTGCAGATAACAGCTATACCCTCACTGCCACCGCCAGGAAAAGCCAGCAGAATGACAAGGAAGGCGGCACCAGCTGCTCAACACTGACCCTGGCACGCAGCGGCGACAAAACGCCGGCTGTCTGCTGGTAATAACGAGTAGGGTGAGGCGTTACCGCCTCATCCCTCTCACAGAACCGTACGTACGGACCTCGTATACGGCTCATGCCTGCTTTTATTCAGCCTGCGGGCTGAACACATACCCTGTCCTGACATCTTCAAGATTGACCAGACCCAGTTCCTGGAACCAGCGGTTTGGCATCGCATAGCTGGCTAATGGGCTCCGCGCATTTCGCCAGCTCGCCATGCGGATGTACCGGAACGGCGGTTTGTACCCCAGCTGTTTCAGCCGGCGGTGCAACCGTGACGGCTCCTTCCACAGCTTGAGCTGGATGCTGCGCAGTCTGCGCCTTAACCATGCCGCGATTCGCTTGAAGTCCCTGTGCGCATTGGCAATACCGAAGTAGTGACTGAACCCTCTCAGCAGCGGATTCAGTGCCTTGATGACCTGACACAACGGCTTGCCGCCGTTGCGCCTGGTCTGCTGCTTCAGCTTCGCCATGAACCCGGTCAGTTTCCTGGCTTGAATACGGGTATATCGACTCCCGATTTCGACACTCAGAAACTTCACCCCGTCATCGCTGTGCGCAATGTGGGATTTGGTCGGGTTAACGGTCAGCTTCAGCTCGTTCTCCAGTATTTTCGTCGCTTGCCTTAGTGCGTTTTCCGCGCCGGCACGACTGCGACAGAAGATCAGTATGTCGTCCGCATAGCGCACTATCCGGTGGCCGCGTTGGCGCATTTCCTGATCAAACGCGTCCAGATAGATGTTCGCTATCAGTGGGCTGATCACGCCCCCTTGCGGACTGCCTGTTTCTGTCGGCTGCCAATGCCCGTCTGCCATCACCCCGCTTTTCAGGAACTGTTTGATCAGCTCCAGCACGCTGCCATCGGTGACCCGTTGTCGGATGCTCTGCACGATGTGCTCGTGATCGAGCGTGTCAAAGCACTTCGACAGATCCATGTCCACCACATGCTGTAGCCCGTAACGACGGATGAACAGCGTGGCTTTGTTGATGGCATCATGACAACTTCGATGCGGTCGATATCCATAGCTGGATGGGTGGAACTGCTCCTCGAAGATGGGGGACAGCAGATCGTTCAGGGTTTGCTGGACCACTCGGTCCCGAACTGTCGGGATCCCCAGCAATCTCACGCCTCCCCCATCTTTCGGGATTTCCACCCGTCTGACCGGTTGTGGCCGATATTGCCTGGTTTTGAGTTCAGAAAGCAGTTGTTCGAGGTGTTTACTCAGATCCCGGGCGAAGTCACTCAGGCTCTGCCCATCTATTCCGGCCGCGCCTTTCGCTTTCCACACCTTTCTGAATCCGTTGTACAGCCGCTGCTTATTGAGCAATTGGCCGTACAGGCTGTAATACACTCGCACTCGCTTTCCTCGGGTTGTGTGCTGCGTGGGGACAGGATGTCTTCTTGCAGTGCCGGTGTATTTCGCTCGGCTGTTTAGCCTTCTGGCGCAATGGCAATGTACTAAAGTGAGCCGGAGCTACTCCCGTGTACGGTTTCTCGTTCCAGTGCACTGCTTCCGCAGTGAACCGGTCCGGAATACCCCGATAGCAAGTCGGCTTGTGTACCACTGAAAAAAAAACATCTGCTCATCACAGACTTAAAGTAGGCTTCCTCCCTTCGCAACACCGACGGCTTTTGGCTCGTCGCTGCTCCATCAGACGCTGTGCTGATGGTCAGCCCGGTTTTGTCCTCCACACCATTACTGGGCTTCTCAGGCCGGGCCTTACTCACTACTACGGATTCATCTGCCACCTCGCACCAACACAGATCTTGGCTCTCACCTTGAGTCTGTGCTTCCGGCTTGCCGCCGGAGCTGGTGTCAGGCTTCCCCAGTTACTGCACTGGCTCCCTGCCAGAGACGCCACCCTCAAACACGCAACAGATCTGACTGAGTATCGGGCTTTGCGTTATTTTGCACGCTTACCCACCTGCCGCGCCGAATCAGGTTCACTTGCGTTGTGTGCCTCTGACTTCCTATGGCTTCCTTCAGACCCTGCCGTTGGCCCGCAGCGCCCTTGCCATTCGGATTATCTTCCCCTCAGTCAGGGTGATTCAGGTTTCTTTCAACCTGACGGGTTTGCCAGCTTCGCTGGGCAAACAAAAAACCGCCCCTGAGGGCGGTTCGGTTACACCTGTTTGATTTTGAGCTCGGCGGGCACTTCAAACACAATATTTTCTTCCCGCCCGGGGTGCTCGGTGACGGTTTTTCCGCCCAGCGACTGCAGGTGAGAAATCACTTCCTGCACCAGCACTTCCGGGGCCGAGGCACCGGCAGTCACACCAATGCGCTCGGCACCATCCAGCCAGGCCGGCGCTATCATCTCAACACAGTCGATCAGATGGGCCCGGGTACCCATCTTTTCTGCCAGCTCCCGCAGCCGGTTGGAGTTGGATGAGTTGCGCGATCCTACTACCAGCATCAGATCCACCTTGGCAGCCAGCTCCCGCACCGCATCCTGCCGGTTCTGAGTGGCGTAGCAGATGTCATCCTTGCGCGGCCCCTCAATTGTGGGAAAGCGCGCCCGCAGTGCGTCTATCACATCGGAGGTTTCATCCACACTCAGGGTGGTTTGAGTGACAAAGGTCAGATTATCGGGATGCTTGACCTCAAGGCTGGCCACATCGTCCGGATTTTCCACCAGATACATGCCGCCTTCAGTACTTTCATACTGACCCATTGTGCCTTCCACTTCCGGATGGCCCGCATGGCCAATTAGAATAGTCTCAATACCTCTGCGGCTGGCTCTGTGCACTTCCATATGCACCTTGGTTACCAGCGGACAGGTAGCGTCAAACACCTTGAGTCCACGCCGTTTGGCCTCTTCCCTCACCGCCTTGGACACACCATGGGCAGAGAAAATCACAATATTGCCGTCTGGCACCTGATCCAGCTCGTCCACAAACACGGCACCCGCATCTTTAAGCTTGTTCACCACATAGCGGTTATGCACCACTTCGTGACGCACATAAATGGGCGCACCAAATTTTTCCAGGGCGCTCTGCACTATACTGATGGCCCTGTCCACGCCGGCACAGAAGCCTCGGGGGTTGGCGAGCAGGATTTCCATGATCAGGCTCCGTTTTCGTCTACGGCCAGGATCTCCACCTCAAAGGTGACATTATGACCGGCCAGAGGGTGATTAAAGTCTACGGTGACCGAGTCGCCGGCCACGCCGCGAATAATACCGGGAATTTCAGCACCATTGGGCTGAGTAAACGACAGAATAGCGCCTTCTTCCAGCTCCAGATCAGCACTAAAACGGCTGCGCTCCATATAGTGAATATTATTTGGGTTCACTTCACCAAAGGCGTCGTTGGGCGTTAACTCAAATACTTTTTTCGCGCCGGTTTCAAGGCCCAGCAGGCAGGCTTCAAAGTTGTCGGTCAGGCTGCCATCGCCCATCTGCAGTTTGGCCGGCTTGCCCTGCAGCTGAGTGCTGTCAGCCACAGAGCCATCCTCCAGCTTGATGGTAAAGTGAAACAGCACTTCGCTGTTGGGACCAATTACATTACTCATTGGGGGCTTCCTTTTTAAAACTGTCGATGATGATCATGGCGGCACCAATAAAAATGAAGCTGTCGGCCAGGTTAAATGCTGGCCAGTGCCAGTTACCCAAATAAAAATCAAGAAAATCAACCACATGCCCAAGCAATAAGCGATCAATCACGTTGCCGATGGCACCGCCAATAATCAGCGCATAAGCCACCGGCATCCAGCGGGCGGTACGCGGTGCCTTGTACATCCAGACACTGAGCAGCACTGTCACAGCAAAGGCAAGGCCGGCGAAAAACCAGCGTTGCCAGCCGCCCTGATCAGCGAGAAAGCTGAACGCCGCTCCCGGATTATAAACATGTACCAGATTGAAGAAGGGGGCGATCTCCACCCCCGGGTAGCCATAATCCAGATAGTTGACGGTCAGCCATTTGGTTATCTGATCCAGCACTATGGTCACAATGGCCAGCCACCACCAGCGCAGACCAGTATCAGTGAGCGCACGCATCAGGCAAACCGGCGGACTTCGCCGTCTCCGGCCACGTTCGATACGCAACGGCCACAGATGCCGTCATGACCTTCATGGGTACCTACATCATCCACATGATGCCAGCAACGACCGCACTTGTCGGCTTCACTCCTGGCCACACTCACTTTGAGGCCGGCCAGCTCGGTATCGGTCGCATCGGCGGCCTCGCCAAGTGCGGCAATAGTGACGTTTGAAGTCAGCATCACAAAGCGCAGCTCATCGCCCAGTTGCGCCAGCTTGGCAGCCAGGGATTCATCGGCATAAAGAGTGATGTCGGCCTCCAGGGCTCCACCAATCACCTTGTTGCTGCGGGCACTTTCCAGCGCCTTGTTCACCGCCTGACGCACTTTGAGCAGCTCAGCCCAGTAGGCATCATTCATCTGTTCACCTTCTGCCAGGCCAAACAGACCGTCATAGAACTCTTCGGTAAACACAAAGCGCTCACGCTTGCCGGGCAGCAGGGCCCAGATCTCGTCGGCGGTAAAACTCATGACAGGCGCCATCCAGCGGACCAGGGCCTCCACAATGTGGTACAGGGCGGTCTGGCAGGAACGGCGCGCCTGGCTGTCAGCCTTGGCGGTATACTGGCGATCCTTGATTACGTCCAGATAGAAAGAGCCCATCTCGATAGAGCAGAACTGCATCAGTTTTTGCGTCACCAGATGGAAGTTGTACTCGTCATAGGCCTGAGTGATCTCCTGCTGAATGGCCTGAGCACGCCCCACTGCCCAGCGGTCAATCACCACCATGTCTTCCGGTGCCACCATGTCGGTTTCCGGATTGAAGCCGTTCAGGTTGGCCAGCAGGAAGCGGGCAGTATTACGAATACGGCGGTAGGCATCGGCGCTGCGCTTGAGAATTTCATCGGATACCGTCATCTCACCGGAGTAATCGGTGCTGGCTACCCACAGGCGCAGAATGTCGGCACCCAGCTTGTTCATTACTTCCTGGGGGCTGACCACGTTGCCGATGGACTTGGACATTTTGCGGCCCTGGCCGTCCACGGTAAAGCCGTGAGTCAAGACCTGACGGTAAGGCGCATGGCCCTTCATAGCAGTGGAGATCATCAGTGATGACATAAACCAGCCACGGTGCTGATCCGAGCCTTCCAGATACATGTCGGCAGGATGCCCCTGAAACTCGGAACGTACGTCCACAACGGAAGAGTGAGTAGAGCCGGAGTCGAACCATACATCCAGGGTGTCGAGCACCTTGTCGTACTGGTCGGCTTCCTCACCCAGCAGCTCGGCGGGGTCCAGATCCCACCAGGCCTGAATGCCGGCTTTCTCCACCCGCTTGGCTACTTCCTCCATCAGCTCAGTGGCGCGGGGATGCAGCTCCTGAGTGTCTTTATGCACAAACAGGGCAATGGGCACACCCCAGGTACGCTGACGGGAAATACACCAGTCAGGACGGTTTTCCACCATGGACTGAATACGGCTTTGGCCCCACTCGGGTACCCACTGCACTTTTTCAATTTCACTCAGTGCCTGACCGCGCAGACCGGCCTGATCCATACTGATAAACCACTGGGGGGTGGCACGGAAAATAATGGGCGTCTTGTGCCGCCAGCAATGCGGATAAGAGTGCATATAAGCTTCATGGTGCAGCAGCGCGCCACGCTCCTTGAGCACCTCAACTACAGCGTCGTTGGCCTTGAAGACATGCTGGCCGGCAAACAGCTCAGTATCGGGCAGGTACACACCATTGCCGCCCACCGGGTTAGCCACTTCCAGACCGTAGTGCTGACCTACCGCGAAGTCTTCCTGACCATGGCCAGGAGCCGTATGTACGGCACCGGTACCGGAGTCGATGGTGACGTGGTCGCCCAAAATGGCAGGTACATCAAAGTCGTAGAAGGGATGCTGAAAACGCTTCAGCTCAAGCCCGGCACCCTGACAATAACCTAGATTGTGATAGTGAGTGATGCCGGCTCTGTCCATCACGTCCTTGACCAGATCTGCCGCCAGAATCAGCCGCTCGGGCTGATCACCTTCCACCTGCACCAGGGCATAGCTCAGCTCGGCATGCAGCGCCACCGCCCGGTTGGCGGGCAAAGTCCAGGGCGTGGTGGTCCAGATCACCACAGAAACGGGACCCTGACCGGCATGTCCTTCGGCACAGTCAAAACTGGCAACCACAGCAGCCTCGTCAGCGGCCCTGAAGCGGACATCAATAGCTGGTGAACGCTTGTCTTCGTACTCGACTTCGGCCTCGGCCAGCGCCGAGCCACAGTCGGTACACCAGTGCACCGGCTTGGAGCCCTTGTGCAGATGACCTTTGTCGATAATTTTGCCGAGGGCTCGAATGATGTTGGCCTCGGTATCAAAGTTCATGGTCAGGTAAGGATTGTCCCAGTCACCGAGTACCCCCAGACGGATAAAGTCAGCCTTCTGCCCTTCCACTTGTTCTTTGGCGTAGGCACGGCAGGCTTCGCGGAACTCGGCGGCAGACACTTTGACACCGGGCTTGCCGACCTTGCCTTCCACTTTCAGCTCAATGGGCAGGCCGTGGCAGTCCCAGCCGGGAATGTAGGGCGAGTCGTAACCCAGCAGGCCCTTGGACTTGACGATAATGTCTTTCAGGATCTTGTTGACCGAGTGACCAATATGAATGTTGCCGTTGGCGTAGGGAGGGCCATCATGAAGAATAAAGGGCTTCTTGCCGGCCTTGGCACGACGCACGGCACCATAGAGATCTTCATCAAACCAGCGCTGCAGCATCTCCGGCTCGCGTTTGGCCAGGTTGCCGCGCATGGGAAACTCTGTTTCGGGCAAATTCAGGGTGTGTTTATAGTCGCTCATTGATCCTACATTCCGTTCGGTTCTGATACCGTCAGGCCGAACCAGGCCCGGGCATTGACGGCATCGCGTTGAATCTGCTCCTTCAACAGCGCAAAGGAAGCGAATTTTTGTTCATTTCTCAGCTTGTGACACAAAGCCACGCTCACCTGTCTGCCATAGAGATCGCCCTCAAAATCAAACAGGTGCACTTCCAACAGGGCTTTGGTGCCGTTGACTGTGGGTTTATGGCCGATATTAGCCACACCGGCATATTCCCGGCCGTCCACACTCAGACGCACTGCATACACGCCCGACACCGGAATCACCCGGCGCTTGAGCGCTACATTAGCGGTAGGAAAACCGATAGTACGGCCCAGCTTGGCACCATGAGCCACCCGGCCACACAAACTAAAGGGCTGGCCCAGCATACGTTCAGCGTCCTGCAGCCGATCTTCTGCCAGCGCCTTGCGGATCAGGGTGCTGCTGACCCGTCGATTTTCCATGCGCCAGCTTTGTGTGCTGACCACATCAAAATCAAAGGCACGACCGGCCTGGGTGAGCAGGGTAAAGTCCCCGCCCCGGTTGCGGCCAAAACGAAAATCATCACCTACTACCAGGAAGCGTATGCCCAGTTTGTCAACCAGCAGACCACGAATAAAATCATCGGGACTCTGTGCCGCAAAGGCTGGCGTAAAGCGCACACACAGCAGGCGATCTATGCCCAGTTCGGCCAGCCGGGCATATTTTTCTCTCAGTCTGGTTAATCGGGGCGGAGCATTGCGTCCGGCAAACAACTCCTGCGGCTGCGGCTCAAACACCATCACGCAGGCAGGCACCTTCAAACGCCGCGCCTGCATCACCAGCCCACGCAACACGGCCTGGTGCCCCAGGTGAACGCCATCAAAGTTACCGATGGACAGCACGCATCCCCGATGCCAGGGTTTAATATTGTGAATGCCGCGAATTAGCTCCATAAGTCCTGCTGCTCGGCCCCTACAAATCGGCGGATTATAACTCAGCCGGCGATCAGGATCAGCCCTTGTTAAGCGGAGCCTGCCCTCATTCCTCACAAGCTGATACTGCGAAAGTGCCGGGGGCGCACTCCAAACAGCAGCAGCAGCACACCGTAACACAGGGCACCCGCCGCAATATAGCCCAGCAAGTACAGCCCACTGTGCCACAGACTCCAGTCAGCCCATACTGCCAGCGACGGAGACAGATATATCAGCAGTCCCGCCATACCAGCGCTGGCCACAATCACTCGAAGTAAAAACATCAGCGTGGTTTTACCCGGGCTGTATACACCACGCTGATGCAGCCCCCAGCCCAGCAAGCCGGCATTCAGCACGCCCGACATGGCAGTAGCCAGCGCCAGCCCCACATAGCCCAGGGGAAAAATCAGTACGGCGTTAAATACCATATTGGCCACCATGGCAATAATGCCGAAGCGCACCGGAGTTTTGGTATCCTGGCGGGCATAGTAGCCTGGTGCCAGTACCTTGATCAGCATAAAGGCCTGCAACCCCAGGCCATAAGCCACCAGGCTCTTGCCCGCTGCCGCCACTTCTGCCATGCCAAACTCGCCGCGCATGAACAGCACCCTGAGCATGGGCTCACTCAGTACAATCAGCCCTACCATGGCAGGAAAGCCCATCAGCAGTATCATGCGCACACCCCAGTCCATGGTGGCGGCAAAACTGTCTCTGGCCTCATCCACATGGCGGCTGGACAGGGCCGGCAGAATCACGGTGGCAATGGCAATACCGAACAGCCCCAGAGGAAACTCCAGCAGCCGGTCTGAATAATACAGGTAACTGATGGAGCCGGTCGCCAGAAACGAGGCCAGCATGGTGTCGAACAGCAGGTTCACCTGACTCACCGACACACCGAACAGTGCCGGTATCATCAGGGTTCGAATCTTCACCACGCCGGGGTGATGCCATGCCCAGCGCGGACGCACCAGCAATTTAAGCCTGGCCAGAAACGGAAACTGAAACAAAAACTGCACCAGACCGCCGGCAAACACCCCCACCGCCAGGCCGATTTCCGGCTGTGCCAGCCTTGGCGACAGCCACAACGCCGCAGCGATAATGCAGACATTCAGAAACACAGGGGTAAAGGACGACACTGCAAACCTGCCGAAGGTGTTGAGAATAGCTCCGGCCATGGCAGTAAAACTGATAAACCACAGGTAGGGAAAGGTGATCTTGAGCAGCAGGGACGCCAGCTCAAACTTATGCGCCTCAGGGCCATCGTTCAGCCATTCCACAAACCAGCCGGCCCCAAACAGGGCAGTCACCACCCCTGAGCCCAACATGCCCGCCAGGGTCACCAGAGTGACAATCAGCCCCAGGGTACCCGATACCGCCGCCAGCAGATCCTGAGTGTCTTTAAAGCTTCTGGTCTGCTTGTACTCGGTCATGACCGGCACAAAAGCCTGATTAAAAGCCCCCTCGGCAAACAACCGGCGCAAAAAATTAGGAATACGGTTGGCAAAAAAGAACACATCGGCAGAAGCACCCGCTCCCATCAGGTTAGCAATCACCACATCCCGGGCCAGCCCCAGCACGCGAGAAACCAACGTCATGGCAGAAACAATCATGCCTGACCGCAACAGCGCCTTGCTCAAAATGAAAACCTCGCGGTAAGAAATTGCTGAACGCAGGTGAATACTGCTAGAATTCGGCGGATAGTTTAACCCCCTGCCCTGTGCCACACCACAGGGCGGTGTTTATTTGCACAAATCAATTGACAAACTGCGGTGAAAAAGGCATATTCCTCGGCCTTTTATGAGCACTCGCTAAGACAGATTCAGGAGTTTTACCTTGGCTAACATCAAGTCTGCTAAGAAACGCGCTATTCAGGCTGAGAAGCGTCGCAAGCACAACGCCAGCCGTCGTTCCATGGTTCGCACCTACGTGAAAAAAGTTATTGCCGCCATTGCTACCGGTGACAAGGCCAACGCCCAGAAAGCGTTTGACGCAGCTCAGCCTCTGCTGGACCGCATGGCCACCAAAGGTCTGATCCATAAGAACAAGGCTGCTCGTCACAAGAGCCGTCTGAATGCCCAGATCAAAGCGCTGTAAGCGTTTTATTCTGGCATCGAAAAAACCGGCTTTATGCCGGTTTTTTATTGCCTGTTAATCAGGCCTACCGGCAATAGAGCCGGTGCAGCAGGGCAATCATTTCCCGCACTTCCTCGCTTTTCAGCGAGTAATACACGGTTTGCGCTTCCTTACGGGTGCTCACCAGATCGTCATTACGCAAAATAGCCAGATGCTGAGACAGCGCCGACTGGCTTAACCCCAGAAACTGGTTCATCTCTCCTACCGACAGCTCCTTGTCGAGTAAGTGACACAAAATGAACAGCCTGCGCTCGTTGGCCAGCGCCTTAAGCAGCTTGACCGCCTGAGCCGCGTTGGCTTCCATGTCCTTGATATTCATTTCTTGGGTCGCATTCACGTTTGAGCTCTCAACTGAATTCATCATCAAAAGTAGCGGGCGGTGTTACCGCCGAAAAATCGTCCTTGCCGGAGAACAGCGAACTAAAGTCGCTCTCGCACAACCGCTTCACCGCCGGGTGCTGAATCATGCGCTCGGCAAAAATCACATAATATTCTTCTTTCAGCTCGGTGGCCCTGCCTATCTCAATCACCGGCTGATACTGCAAAATGGCATCACGATAGATGGCCGGAGCCACAAAGATCCCCTGATTAAAAAAGCCAAAGGCTTTCATCAGGGCGGCATCGTCAAACTCTCCCAGGATCTGGGGTTTAAGCCCCTGCACCTCCAGCCAGTGACGCAGCTGACGGCCCATGGCGGTACGCCGGCCCGGGATCAGCAATTTGCGCTCTTCAAGACAGGCAGGAAAAAGTTTGACCGGCAAGGGCTCGCGGCAGTAAAAGCCGATATCGCACTCTCCCAGCTTTTTCGACAGCAGGCCCGCATGCTGGGCCGAATCGACCGGGCAGTCGGACAGTATCATATCCAGCTTGTGCTCACTCAACTGCTCCAGCAGCATCTCGTGGGTAGACTCGTAGCAGCGCAGATGAATGGAGCCGTCATTGGGGATCACCGACAGCAGCACCCGGCTGGCCAGTCGCTTGGACAAGGCATCAGCAATACCCACCTCAAACACCAGGTGATCTTCTTTGCGGTAATTCACAATATCCAGCATTTCATAAGACAGGCTGAACATGCGATCTGCATACTGAAACACCAGTTGTCCCAACTCGCTGGCTTCCAGTTGCCGGCCTTTTCGCTTGAACAGCTTGCCTCCCAGCCGTTCTTCCAGCTGACGGATCTGTCCGGTTACGGTTTGAGGCGTCAGAAACAGGGCTTCCGCGGCCTTGGTCACCGAGCCTTTTTTCTGTGTCATCCAGAAATAGTAAAGATGGTTGTAATTCAGGTGTGACAATATGTCGTCTCCGCCATGCAATGCCCCATCATAAAGAAACCGGCCGGTTTTTTATACCCGGCCGGTTCATCATCGGTAAAGGTGATGGTTACACCAGTTGTGTGTGTGCCGGAACCTTACGCTTCAGCGGCTCCTTTTTTGGCAGCACCCGCCTCAGCATCACATATCCGCTGATCGCCGCCAGTGTCGAGCCCATCAGAATACCCAGGCGCGACAGATTGGCCAGCTGAACCTGATCCGCAAAGGCCAGCGAAGAAATAAAGATAGACATGGTAAAGCCAATGCCACACAGCACCGACACCGCAAAAATCTGTTTAAAACACACGCCCGCCGGTAACTGGGCATAACCCAGCCGCACCGACAGCCAGCTGACCAAAAAGATACCCATGGGTTTACCCAGCAGCAGGCCAGCCATCACGCCCAGCGGTAACGCCGACGTCAGATCGGCAAGCGACAAACCTTCCAGTGATACGCCCGCATTAACAAAAGCAAACAACGGCAAGATCACAAAGGCACACCAGGGATGAAGAAAGTGCTCCAGCTGTTTGGACGGCGAGAACCGCTGGCCATAAAGCGGAATAAGAAACCCAAGGATCACGCCGGCCAGGGTGGCATGCACGCCCGACTTGAGCACGGCTACCCACAGGATCCAGCCCAGCAGCAAATAGGGCACCAGATTACTGACCCGGGCCCGGTTAAGCCAGACCAGACCGATAATACCCAGCAGACCGACCGCCATGGCGGTAAAGTCGACGCCGTGGTTGTAGAACAGAGCAATAATAATGATGGCACCCAGATCATCGATGATCGCCAGCGCCAGCAAAAAGATCTTCAGAGTCAGCGGCACCCGCTTGCCCAGCAGCGCCATCACCCCAAGAGCAAAAGCAATGTCAGTGGCCGCCGGAATGGCCCAGCCGCTCTGGTTGGCAGGCTCGCCCAGATTGAACAACATAAACCACAGTGCCGGAAACACCATGCCGCCAATGGCCGCCAGAGCCGGGAACATGGCTTTTTCACGAGTGGACAGCGCGCCTTCCACCATTTCCCGCTTCACTTCAAGGCCGACCAGCAGAAAGAATACCGCCATCATGCCGTCGTTCACCCACAGCAGCAGGGGTTTATCGAGGTTGAGATCACTGATGCGCAGCTGAATGGGCATATTAAGAAAGCCCTGATACATACCAGACAAGCCGGTATTGGCCATCAGCATGGCGATCAGGGCCGCAATAATTAACAGAATACCTCCGGCCGACTCCATGGCCAGAAAGCGTTTAAGCACATGAGACATAACGAGCTCCTTCTCAAAGAATCGCCCGAGTGTAATCAGCTTGTTACAGAGGTTATAATCGGTTGTTTCTGATTAATGCCTCGGGAATACCGAAACAAAGTGCAAAACGTTTTGTAAATCCCGATGAAAATGAAATGTTAAACTAAAGTATAGCTTTATTTACAAACAAATATCTGTCAAATGGCAACCGGTGCTTTGATATGTGGGTGAGGCTGGTAGTCTTCCAGAATAAAATCCTCATATACATAATCAAACAGTGAATCCGGGCGGCGCGCCAGTCGCATAACGGGCAATGCTCTGGGCTCACGGCTCAGCTGCAGCCGGGCTTGCTCCAGGTGATTGCTGTAAAGGTGCACGTCACCGCCGCTCCATACAAAATCACCCGGCTCAAGATCTGCCTGCTGGGCCATCATCATGGTCAGCAGCGCATAGCTGGCAATATTGAACGGCAGCCCCAGAAACACATCACAGCTACGCTGATACAGCTGGCAGGATAATTTGCCATTGGCCACATAGAACTGGAACAGTGCATGACAGGGCGACAGCGCCATTTTATCCAGCTCACCCACGTTCCAGGCAGAAACGATAATGCGGCGGCTGTCAGGATTGGTTTTAATGGTTTCCAGAGCCTGGCTGATCTGGTCAATAACCCGGCCGTCGGCGGTTTCCCAGCTGCGCCATTGTTTGCCGTATACCGGCCCCAGACTGCCGTTTTCATCAGCCCATTCATCCCAGATGCTGACACCGTTTTCCTTAAGGTAAGCGATGTTGGTATCACCGTTCAGAAACCACAGCAGCTCATGAATAATGGATCTGAGATGGCATTTTTTGGTGGTGACCAGCGGAAAACCCTCGGCCAGATTAAAACGCATCTGATGGCCAAATACCGACAGGGTACCGGTGCCGGTTCTGTCTTCTTTGTGCTCACCATGATCCAGAATATGCTGCATCAGCTCGAGATAGGCTTTCATGCGGTTTTTGCTCCGTTACCAAACCAGTGGGGACGACGACAGGCCGCCCATAACATCAAGGCGCCGCCAATCATCATTGGCAACGACAACAACTGACCCATACTGAAAAAGTCGAGATACAATCCCAGCTGAGCATCGGGCTGGCGTACAAACTCTACCAAAAAGCGGAACGAGCCGTAGCACAGCAAAAACAGCCCGGAAATCACGCCCCGGGGCGGTCGGGCACGCCAGGCCAGATTCAGAATAATCAGCAGCACCACCCCTTCCAGGGCAAACTGATACAGCTGGGACGGATGTCGCGGCAGCATGCCCGCTGCCGGAAAAATAATGCCCCAGGGCACATCGGTCACTCTTCCCCAGAGTTCGCCGTTAATAAAGTTGCCCAGCCGTCCGGCTCCCAGGCCAAAGGGAATGAGTGGCGCGATAAAGTCGGCCACGGCAAAGAAGGTTTTATTGTGCTTGCGGCCAAACAGCCAGAACGCAGTAAGCACGCCCACCAGGCCGCCATGAAATGACATGCCACCGGACCAGATTTTGATAAGATAAACCGGATCGGCCAGAAAGGTGTCGAACTGATAGAAGAGCACATAACCCAGGCGGCCCCCCACTATCACACCGAGAAAGCCGTAGAAAAGCACATCGGATACCTGATCTTTGGTCCATTCCGAGCCCGGTTGTGCCGCCCGCCGGTTGCCCAGCCACCAGGCAAATACAAACCCCAGCAGGTACATAAGGCCATACCAGTGCACCGCCAACGGCCCCAGCTCTATGGCAATGGGATCGAAACCGGGAAACACCCAATGAGAATCAGACATGCGCTTACCCCGAAAAATGGAAAGCGGGTATTGTAAGGCAAACCGTGATGAGTGTCTGTGGACCTGTGCATTTCGTCATGCCAAAAGCACTGCTTCACCATCAGGGGCTGACGAAGCAGAAGCGGGGATTGCCGGAGCCGACCATTAAATGCCATGGATGGCATTTTCGAGCGTTACATGGAGGTACTTGTAGCGTGTCGGCGCAGCGCAACCGCGCTGCTGCTTCGCTCTGCGAACCGCTACAACCCCGAGCGCAGCAGGCCACCGAGGCCGCGCTCTTCCAGGTAGCGGCCGAAGATGCCCTTGAAAGCACCGGTATGGCGGTGGCTGAGTGCTTCCTGCAGCAGTTTCTGCAGCTCATCAATGCGCGACTGACGCACTATGTATTTAATGCGCATGATATTGCTGTTGTTCATGCTGAAGCGGCGGTAGCCCATGGCCATCAGCACCAGCACGCCAATGGGATCCCCGGCCAGCTCACCACAAATGGACACCGGCCGGGCATGCTGGCGGGCGGTGTCGATGATCTGCTGCAGCGCTCTGAGCACCGCCGGGTGCAGCGAGTCATAAATATCTGCAACCCGGCCATTGTTACGATCCACCGCCAGTAAATATTGTGTCAGATCATTGGTGCCCACCGACCAGAAGTCTACCAGCGGGGCCAGCTCGGTGAGCTGATACAACAGCGAAGGCACCTCTATCATGACCCCCAGACTGGGATAACGAATAATACCCTGTTCATCGGCGGTTTCTGCCGATACCTCGCGCCAGGCCCGGTCCAGCAGCCGCCGGGCCACCCGCACTTCTTCCAGACTGGCCACCATGGGCAGCATAATGGATAAGTTATCCAGCCCTATGCTGGCCCTGAGCATGGCCTTGAGCTGCACCAGAAAGATCTCGGGGTGATCCAGAGTCAGACGAATGCCACGCCAGCCCAGAAACGGGTTTTCTTCCACAATGGGAAAATAGGGCAGCTGCTTGTCTCCGCCCACGTCCAGAGTACGCATGCACACCGGTTTGCCCACATAACTGGTGAGCACCCGGCGATAACTGTGCACCTGCTCCAGCTCAGACGGAAACCGGTCGCGCATCATAAAAGGAATTTCGGTACGGAACAGACCGACACCGTCAGCAGTATCGTTCATGGCGATATCAGCGTCAGCACTAAGGCCGGCATTCAGCAAGAGAGAGATTTTTACCTCATCCCGCGTAATGGATGCTTCGGACCGCACAGTGGCAAAAAGTTCATCCATCTGGGCTTCTTCGGCAATCATGCGGTGGTATTCTTTCAATACCGATACCGGTGGTTCCACCAGCAATTCACCAGTGTAACCATCCACTACCATCAACCGCTCTTCCAGCAGCTCAAAGGAATGATCAATACCCATCACTGCCGGTATCCCCATAGCCCGGGCCAGAATAGCGGCATGTGAGTTAATGGACCCCTTTGCTGACACTATGGCCTTGAGCTTATTACGGGGTATTTCAGCGATCAGGGTGGCACTGATCTCATCCGCTACCAGCACCATGGGCTCGCTCAGGCTGAGGGGGCCTTCATCTTCGTGGATCAGCCGGGTCAGCAGCCGCTGGCCCAAATCCCGAATATCGGCGGCACGCTCACGCAGATACAGGTCTGCCATGTCACCAAACTGGGCAATTTGCTGTTCGCACACGCGTTTGACCGCGCTGCCGGCAGTCCAGCCTTGCTCTATTTCATCCCGAATCAGGCCAATGAATACCGGATCCTTGAGAATATACTGATACACCTCAAAAACGGCGATGGACTCGGCAGACGAAGACTCCTGAAAGCGCAGTGCCATGCTGTCCAGCTCTTCTTCTACCTGCTGCAGTACCTTATCGAGGCGCTGGTGTTGCATTGGTAGATCATCCGCCCGGCGCAGCTGCACCTTGTGCAACTCAACTCTGGGCCGCCAGACCCAGGCCTTGCCGATGGCCACCCCGGGCGATCCCGCCAGTCCTTTAAGCATCCCCCGCCAGTTGCGTGACTTAAGGTTGCCCTTGGCTTCGGCATGGGCAATCACGGTAGCCAGCTGAGCCGCCAGCGTCACCAGAAAGGACTCTTCTCCTTCTTCAAACAGGCGTACCTGTTTTTGCTGAACCACCAGCACACCCAGGGTTTTACGCTGATGAATAATGGGAGCACCCAGAAAGGAGCGGAATTTGTCTTCGCGGGCTTCAGGCAGGTATTTGAAGCGAGGATGAAGGCGGGCATCTGCCAGGTTGATCAGCTCTTCTTTTTCACCCACCAGGCCCACTATACCTTCTCCGAGAGGAATACGGGCACGACCCACGGCCTGGGGTGCCAGACCGTCAGTGGCTGCCAGCAGATAGAAGGCGTCCTGTTCCCGGCGCAGATAAATAGAGCAGCAGTCGGCCAGCATAGCCTGACGGGTCTGCTGGGCCAGCTCCGCCATGGCTTCGTTCAAATCGGAGCTGGCGGTGACCCGCTGGACAATTTCCCTCAGTTCCTTTAACACTGCCGCTCCTTTTGATTATCTGTGTCGTCTGCGCCTGTCCCGCTGGCGTCCCTGTTCCGACCGGTAACGACCCTGATCATGGTGGTTACGACTTTGCTCAGCCATGACAATAGGCGCAAATTCCCGCAGCACCCGCCGGTAAACTTCCCGTTTAAAAGACACCACCTGACGTACCGGATACCAATAGCTTACCCAGCGCCAGTCATCAAACTCAGGATGCCCGTGGCAACCAAACTCAATATGTGGTTCCTGTTCCGGGTCCAATCGCAGCAGAAACCATTTCTGCTTCTGCCCAATGCAGACAGGGTTACTGTCCCACCGAACCAGGCGTTTTGGCAGCTTGTACTTGAGCCAGTGACGCGTCACCGCCAACAGGGTAACGTGCTCGGGCTTAAGCCCTATCTCTTCGTACAGCTCCCGATACATGGCCTGTTCGGGGCTTTCACCGTCATCTACTCCCCCCTGGGGAAACTGCCAGGAATGCTGGCCATAGCGTCTGGCCCACAATACCTGGCCTTTGCGATTGCAGATCACTATGCCTACATTGGGACGAAATCCGTCGCCATCTATCACGCAATCACCAGACTAAAAAGCTAACATGGAATGATTGTTCCATATTCCCCCATTTCCGGCAAATCGAGCCTGCATATTCATATAACGACATGACTTGAATAACTCTTTAATTTGTCAACAGTTATAAACAAAAAAACCTGACTTGCCGAATGGTTTCCCCCAGAACCTGTGAATAATACTGTGATAAAAACGGTATAGCCGAGTTTAATCAGGTGAGCTGTAAGCGTTGCCTTTTGTGATCAACTTCATAAACAATAAAAAAATAATATAAAAAACAATATCTTAATATCACTCATATGGATCAGGCTGGATCTTTGATCAGGCGATCCTGCAGGATCAATCATGTTGATAACTAACGCAGGTCAATAAATAACCACTTTGGGGTTATCCACAAAACTAGTGAATGATCCGCCGGATCATGCAGCGCTCTCATCACATTTTGTTGGCCTCAGCAGCAAAATGACGTCCGGAAAGAAGCAGAATATCACTTATCCAGTTTTTCTGTGGATAAGCTTGTGTAACGGTATGTTCATACCTGAGTAAAACCCGTATAAGATCGGTCTGCTGCCTGTCACCACAGGCAGAAACAAGTACAAACCAAGGTGATTGATTTTTGAACAACCCTATCTTGCGCCCTGAAAGCGTCTCACAATTGCTGGAGCATGCTCAGGAGCTGGCCGGTCTTCCGCTGGCTGCTCTGGCTCATAATCTGAACCAGCCGGTGCCGGACAACCTGCGCCGGGACAAAGGCTGGATTGGCCAGCTGCTGGAGTTAAGCCTGGGTGCCAGTGCCGGCTCCAAACCTGAACAGGACTTTCCCGAACTCGGGGTGGAGCTCAAGACCATACCGCTTGACGCGGCCGCCCGGCCTCTGGAAACCACCTTTGTGTGCGTTGCACCGTTGCTGAATATTGCTGGCCTCAGCTGGGAAACCAGCAATGTGCGCAACAAGCTGTCCAGGGTGTTATGGATTCCGGTGATCGGTGAACGAGATATGCCCCCCGGCGAACGGCTGATTGGCCAGCCACTGTTATGGACGCCGAATGAAGAAGAAGAATGGTTATTGCGCCAGGACTGGGAAGAAATCATGGAGCTGATAAGCCTCGGCCGAGTGCAGGAAATTACCGCACGCCATGGCCAGGCCCTGCAGCTCAGGCCCAAGGCCGCCAACGGCCGTGCCCTTACCGATGCCATTGGCCCCGACGGCAATTACATTCAAACCCGCCCCCGGGGTTTTTATCTGAAAACCAGTTTCACCGCCGCTCTGCTGGCCCGGCATTTTATGCTGTGAGCCGTGTAAGAAGCAGCAACAGGGTTACCTACACCGACACGCTTCAAGTACTTCCATGTAACGCTCGGCAAATGTCATCCATGATATTTGACGGTCGGCTTCGGCAATCCCTGCTGCTGCTTCTGCTGACTCCGGCATTGCCTGTTGAAAGAGCATCCGGCTACGCGGTGGCGAGTCAGGAGGACAAAGGGTATCTGTTTCAGCGGCCCTTCGCGCCAGGGATGGCGCGACGGAGCCTACAGGGAGGTATTCACGGCGTGCCGCGGAAACAGTGCCCTTTGGCCGACGCGACTGCACGGCCAGGCAAAATCAGGCCGCCACCGGCTCACGAGTATTAAGCCGCCAGATCAGGGCAAATACCAGCAGGATCCAGGGCAGGGCAAACAGGTTCAGGCCGGTCCAGCCCAGCAGGGTCACGCCCTGGCCGGCAAACAGGCTGCCAAAAGCAGCAGCGGTAAACACCAGAAACTCGTTCATGCCCTGTACTCTGGCTTTTTCTGCCGGCTGATAACTGAAGGTCAGCAGATGCGTGGCCCCGATGAAGGTAAAGTTCCAGCCCACCCCCAGCAGCAGCATGCCCCACCAGTAGTGCCAGAAGCCGGTGCCGGATAAATTCACCGCCACACTCAACAGCAGGGCGGCACAGCCCCAGAGGATCACAACACGGGTGCCAAAGCGGCGAATCAGACCACCGGTAAAAAAGGACGGTACAAACATGCCCAGCACATGCCACTGGATCACCATGGCAGTATCTGGAAAATCATGGCTGTGGTGCTCCATCGACAGCGGCGTAGCCGTCATCAGCAACACCATAATGCCGTAGCCGATCATGCCGGAAGCCACCGCTGCCAACAGCAGCGGCTGACGAAGCAGGTCACCATAGGAGCGCATACGTTCCCCCGGCTGCACCGGAGCTGCCGCTGGCAGCGGCAGCAGCAGGATCAGCAGCAGTGCCACTACATAAAGCCCAAGCAGACCATAAAAGGCACCGGCATAGGGGCTGGCGGCGTGCCAGTCCTGAGACCAGATAGCCAGATTGGGGCCAATCACCGCCGCCAGTATACCGCCGGCCATCACCAGGCTGATGGCTCTGGCATGCTGGCCGGAATCGCAGGCTTCCAGCGCGGCAAAGCGGTACTGCTGACCCACACCAATGGCGATACCAGTGAGAAAGGTTCCGCAGGCAAACAGACTCAGGCTCTCGCCTGTCAACCCTTGTAATGCCACCCAGGCCCCCAGCAGGCCAAACAGATTACCCAGCATAAAGCCAGCTTTTCGGCCCAGCCGCTGCATCAGATGCGCCGCCGGCATGGTGGCCACAATCAGACCGGCAAACTGACAGGCTACCGGCAGAGTAATTTGCCATGGGGCGTCCGCCAGCTGCTGGCCAATCAGCGCCGACACCGACACCAGCAAAATATTGCCCGACATCAGCAGCGCCTGGGCCACCGCCAGGCCCCATACGGTAAACGGCATCACACATCCTTGGTTACATTAGAAACAAGTAAAGCATCATACTCCGTCTTGCCTGAAACCAAAAGGAGGGCAAAGACCAGGAGCCAGAAACACAAAAGGCCCGCTTATGCGGGCCTTTTTCGACAGCCGGTTCGGCTTATTTGGTGGCGAGACGCTCTTTGATACGAGCGGACTTGCCGGAGCGGTCGCGCAGGTAGTAAAGCTTGGCACGACGCACGGCGCCACGACGCTTCACTTCCACGCTGCCGATCAGCGGGCTGTGAGTCTGGAAGGTACGCTCAACGCCTTCACCGCTGGAGATCTTGCGCACGGTGAAAGAAGAGTGCAGACCACGGTTACGCTTGGCGATAACAACGCCTTCGTAAGCCTGAAGACGCTCTTTACCGCCTTCAACTACACGTACCTGTACGCGCACGGTGTCACCCGGTACAAAAGCGGGGATGTCGCTGCGCAGTTGTTCTTCTTCAAGCTGCTTGATGATGTTGCTCATGATATTTCCTTACCTAGGGTAAACTGAAAACTCTACTGTTTGTCCTGCTGTTGGCGGACAAATTGGGCAAGAAGCTGTTCCTGCTCGTCAGTCAGAGCTAGGTTATTTAGCAGTTCCGGCCTTCTCAACCAGGTTCGGCCCAGTGCCTGCTGCATTCTCCAGCGTGCTATGTCTGCGTGGTTGCCACTGAGCAAGACGTCAGGAACGGCCATTCCTTCCAGCTGCTCGGGACGCGTGTAGTGAGGATGATCCAGTAACCCTTCACTGAAGGAGTCCTGTTCCGCACTGGCCATGTCGCCCAATACGCCGGGCACCATTCGGGCCACCGCATCAATCAGCACCATGGCCGGCAATTCGCCCCCACTGAGTACGTAATCACCCACCGACCATTCTTCATCGATATCGGCTTCGATAACGCGCTCGTCCACACCTTCATAGCGTCCGGCCACCAGGATCAGTTTATCCTGTTGCGCCAGTTCGCATACGCCCTGCTGATCCAGCTTGCGGCCCTGGGGTGACAGGTAAATGACCTTTGCCCCCTCGCCCGCTGCTGCCCGCGCCGCCGCTATGGCGTCGCGCAATGGTTGCACCATCATCAGCATGCCCGGTCCGCCCCCGTAGGGTCTGTCATCGACAGTGCGGTGTTTGTCCCGGGTGAAATCCCGCGGATTCCAGCTTTCAAATGTCAGCAGACCGTCTTTCACGGCCCTACCGGTCACCCCGTAGTCACTGACTGCCCGGAACATCTCCGGGAAGAGGCTGACAACCCCTATCCACATGATTCTCTCCGCGCAGGACGACCGGGATTAAAAATCCGGATCCCACTCTACTTCAATGATTCGGTCCGCAATATTCACAGACTTGATCACCTGTTGTTCCAGAAACGGAATTAACCGTTCCCGTTGGCCAAATGCATCATTGGCATTGGCTTTGACCACCAGCACGTCATTGGAGCCGGTTTCCATCAACTGAGACACCACACCCAGGTCGTAACCCCGTGTATTGCTCACTCGACAGCCAACCAGATCGCGCCAGTAAAATTCATCCGCCGGCAACGAGGGCAATGCCTCGGCGCTGACTGCAATGTCGGCACCGGTCAGTGCCTGAGCCTCTTCACGCTGGTCAATATCGGCCAGCTTGCAAATCAGACTCTGATTGTGGCGTTTCCATCCGGTGACCTGAATTTCACGCCAGCCTTTGCCATCTTTTATCAGCCAGGGCTGATAATCGAAAATGCCATCGGGCTGTTCGGTAAAGGAGTTGATTTTCAACCAGCCTTTAATGCCGTAAACAGCACCCAGGCGGCCTACTACGATAGGTTCACTCACCTTTCCCTCCTCGCCCGACCGACTTAGGCAGCGGCTTTGGAAGCGTCTTTGACCAGCTTGGCCACGCGCTCGGACAGGCTTGCACCCTGACCTACCCAGTGGTTGATGCGCTCGATGTCCAGACGCAGCTTTTCAGCCTGGCCGGCAGCAAGCGGGTTGAAGAAGCCTACTTTCTCGATGAAACGACCATCGCGAGCGTAGCGGCTGTCTGCAACTACTACCTGGTAGAACGGACGCTTTTTCGCGCCACCACGTTGTAAACGAATGGTTACCATATCGTCCTCTATTCACTTGAAACGAACAAGGTTCGCCAACAGTGCGAACCTCAGCTTAAAATAAGCCGCGCAATTGTACTCTGAACAGGCGAGAATGCAACCAAAAGGGAACTGCGCAACCACGTAATGCCACCGGTGAAACCCGGCGGCAAATTCAGTACCGGTTCAGAACGGGCCGCGGCGACCGCCGCCACCCAGGCCGCCCGGCCCCATCATGCCCTGCATCTGGCTCATCATTTTGCGCATGCCGCCTTTGCCAGACATTTTTTTCATCATTTTCTGCATTTGGGTGAACTGCTTGAGCAGCTTGTTCACTTCCTGCACGTCAGTGCCGGATCCCAAAGCAATGCGGCGCTTGCGGCTGCCCTTAATCAGTTCGGGACGACGGCGTTCCTTGGGAGTCATGGAGTTGATAATGGCTTCCATGCGTACGGTCAGCTTGTCGTTCACCTGATCCTTGACGTTGTCGGGCAGCTGGCTCATGCCCGGCAGCTTGTCCATCAGGCTCATCATGCCGCCCATGCTGCGCATCTGCACCAGTTGATCACGAAAGTCTTCCAGATCAAAACCCTTGCCCTTTTTGAGCTTCTTCGCCATCTCGGCGGCTTTGCTCTTGTCGACCGACCGCTCCATCTGATCGATCAGAGACAACATATCGCCCATACCCAGAATGCGCGAAGCCACTCTGTCTGGATGGAAAGGCTCAAGCGCATCCACCTTTTCACCCATACCGATAAACTTGATGGGCTTGCCGGTAATATGGCGCACAGACAGGGCGGCACCGCCCCGGGCATCACCATCGGCCTTGGTGAGAATAACACCGGTCAGCGGCAGCGCTTCACTGAAGGCCTTGGCGGTGTTGGCCGCATCCTGACCGGTCATAGCATCCACCACGAACAGGGTTTCTACCGGATTAATGGCACCGTGCAGCTGCTGAATTTCGGTCATCATGTCTTCGTCGACATGCAAACGACCGGCGGTATCCACCAGCACCACATCAAAGAACTTCTTGCGGGCGTAATCTACTGCGTTGCGGCCAATGTCTACCGGCTTCTGACTGATATCACTGGGAAAGCATTCCACGTCGAGGTCGGCGGCCAGGGTCTCGAGCTGCTTGATTGCGGCCGGACGATAGACGTCGGCACTGACCACCAGCACTTTTTTCTTCTCGCGCTCTTTCAGGTATTTGGCCAGCTTGCCCACAGAGGTGGTTTTACCCGCCCCCTGCAGACCGGCCATCAGTACTACCGCCGGCGGTGTTATCGCCAGGTCCAGCGCCTCATTGGCTTCGCCCATCACAGAGACCAGCTCGGCATTCACAATTTTGATAAAAGCCTGGCCCGGACTCAGCGACTTGGACACTTCCTGGCCAACTGCCCGCTCTTTTACCCGGTTGACGAATTCGCGCACTACCGGCAAGGCCACGTCGGCTTCCAGCAGAGCCATGCGCACTTCGCGCAGGGTTTCCTTGATATTTTCTTCGGTGAGGCGTCCGCGGCCGCTGATGTTCTTCAGCGTGCGCGACAGCCTTTCTGTGAGATTCTCAAACATGAACTGCGTCCGCTAATGGCGAAAATTGCGACCAGTATAACCAAGTTAGGCCCCGAACTTAAGCGAACCCGGCTGGCGATGGGCAAGCGCTTGAGGGTATACTGACTTTTCTTTTTATATTTCCGATAAATGGCTGACATTCATTATGGAATTGCTTGCTGTTCTGGCGATGGCATTTTACCTGTTGGCGGCCTTTGCCTGTGTGCATAACCTGTTTACCCCACACAACAAAAGCCGTCGTTACGGCCTGCTGGCTGCCGTTTTTGCCCTGCTGCTGCATGGTGCCTGGCTGATAGACACAGTAATACTGGTGCCGGGGCAGAACCTCAGCATGCTTAATGTGGCGTCTCTGGTCAGTCTGATTGTGGCCGGCCTGATGTCGGTGCTGGTCACCCGCTTCAATGTATGGCTGCTGATGCCGGTGGTGTACAGCTTTGCCTGTTTGCTGCTGGTGGCAGATATTCTGTTACCGGGCAGCTACACCATGTATCTGGAAACCCGCCCCGAAGTGCTGGTGCACATTACCCTGGGCCTGATGTCCTATTCGCTGCTGGCCATTGCCTGCCTGCTGGCCATTCTGCTGGGCTTTCTTGATAATCGGCTGAAAAAACACAAGCTGACCAATCTGCCTGCCATGCCGCCGCTGATGACGCTGGAGCGCTATCTGTTCCGGCTGATTTTTGCCGGTGTGGTGGTACTGACGCTGTCCATTTCCAGCGGCCTGTTTTTTCTGCAGGAAATGTTCAGCCCGGGCAAAGTACACAAGGCCGTGCTCACCATCATTGCCTGGTGTGTTTATGTGGGGCTGCTGTGGGGTCATCACCGGCTTGGCTGGCGTGGCCGCAAGGTTATCTGGACCAGTGTGGCCGGCAGTTTGCTGCTGACCATGGCTTATTTTGGCAGTCGCTTTGTTCGGGAAGTATTGCTCGGTTCTTGACAGACTTTCGGCAAACTCGTAGAAATTGATCAGGTTTTTTACACAGGACGGTCTGTTTGGACGACATATCGACGGGTGCCTTAACCGGCATCCTGATTACACTACTGTTTGTTTCCGCCTTTTTCTCCAGCTCAGAGACCGGCATGATGTCGCTCAATCGCTACCGGTTGCGACATCTGGTACAAAATCGCCATAAGGCCGCTACCCGGGTTGAGAAACTGCTGTCCCGCCCTGACCGGTTAATAGGCCTGATCCTGATTGGCAACAACCTGGTCAATATTCTGGCTTCAGCCATTGCCACTCTGCTGGCCATTCGGCTGTTTGGTGATTACGGTGTGGCGGTAGCCACCATAGGTCTGACCCTGGCAGTACTGATTTTCTCGGAAGTGACTCCCAAGACTCTGGCCGCACTCTATCCGGAAAAGGTCGCCTTTCCTGCTTCCATTATTCTGCGGCCACTGATGGTGTTGCTCTACCCCGCGGTATGGGCCATCAACGCCATCTCCAACGGTCTGCTGGCGCTGTTTCGCATCAACCCCAAGGGGGGCGAGGACACTGCCATCAGCTCTGAAGAATTACGCACCATAGTGAACGAAGCCGGCGGTCTTATTCCTCGTCGCCACCAGGACATGCTGGTGTCCATTCTGGATCTGGAAAAGGTGACCGTGGACGATATCATGGTGCCGCGTAATGAAATTTACGGCATCGACATCACCCAGGACTGGAAAAGCATTAACCGCCGTCTGCTGCAAAGCCCCCATACCAAGGTGCTGCTGTACCGGGATAATATCGACGATGCGCTGGGCTTTATTCATGCTCGTGACGCGCTGCGCCTGCTGGCTAAAGAAGAGCTGTGCAAACCCAGCCTGATGCGCGCCGCCCGGGAGCTTTACTTTATTCCCGAGGCCACGCCGCTCAACGTGCAGCTGCTCAAGTTTCAACGCAACAAGGAGCGCATCGGCCTGATTGTGGATGAATACGGCGATATTCAGGGTCTGATCACCCTGGATGATATTCTGGAAGAAATTGTCGGTGACTTTACCACTACGATCAGCCCGACTCTGAGTGATGAAATTCAGCCTCAGGACGACGGCTCCTATCTGATTGAAGGCACCGCCAGCATCAGGGATCTGAACAAGGAGCTGGGCTGGGATCTGCCGACCGATGGCCCCCGATCACTCAACGGATTGATTCTGGAATATCTGGAAGACATTCCAGAGGCCAATATCGGCCTGCGGGTGGCGGGCTATCCGATAGAAATTCTGGAAGTAGAAAATAACGTGATCAAGCAGGTACGGGTACAGCCCCAGTATTATTTACAGGGGCGTTAAACAGCGTTCAGCCTGCGCTGCGGCGCAGGCTTTCTGATTCAAGGTGGCTGAAAATAGGCAGCAGTTCATCGCGGTTGCTGATCAGATCAGCCAGAGTATATTGTTCCATCACCTGCAAAAACGCCTCCATGGCCTCGGCCAGCGCGCTTCTTAACCGGCAGGCAGGCACCAGATGACAGGCCGGACGGCCACAGTCTATGCCACTGAGATTATTTTCCAGCAGCCGGATTACTCGTCCGATATTGATATGCCCGGGTTCCCGGGCCAGCCGAATGCCGCCGTTCTTGCCACGCAGGGCATAAATATACCCTTCCCGGGCCAGCTGGTTAATAACTTTGACCATATGATTACGGGACACATCATACAAAGCCGACACTCTGGCCACACTGGTCAGCTCTCCCTCTGGCAGAGTAGCAAGATACATCAGGGCCCGCAGGCCAAAGTCGGTATAGGTCGTCAGCTTCATGCTAGTAATGTCCTGATAATGGGGGCGAACATATGCACATGATACACATTCAGGATAAAAACTGACATTAAATGTCAGCCCGTTTAATAAAGCAGCTGATGATTCAGCTCTTTTACCTTCTGGGCCGGCATGCGTTTGGCCAGTCCTTGAGTCAGACGCTCGGCCTGCTGATATTTGCTCTTGTCGTCAGTGACAATTTGCTTAAGCCAGAGATAGGCCTGGGGATAATCGAGCGGGCTGCCCGCCCCTTCCAGCAGCCAGGCAGCCCAGGTGAACTGCGCTTTTTCAAAGCCCAGACTGGCTGCTTCCTGCATCAAGGGGGCGGCTCGTTCCCGGTTCTGCTGCACCAGGGTGCCGGTATAATAATAACGCCCCAGTTGCTCCAGTGCCGCCGGCATGCCCTGGCGGGCCGCTGACCACATCATTTGCAGACCACGGCGCGGTTCCGCAGGCACACAAACACCCCAGGCCAGCATATCGCCCCACAAAAACTGATAAGAAGGCAGCCGCAGCACCTCGGCCCGGGCTTCAATATCCTGCACCAGCTGACACTCGTCCCGATCCCGCACCCGCTGCAGATGCTGGTTGTTATTAATCAGGAGGATCAGCTCGTCTTCTTCGTACAAGGGCACGGCTTTCAAACCGTCAAGCACTCTGGCAACATCCGTCTGGCCGGCACCGGCAGGCGTCTCCGCGGCCCATAAAGGCAGCGCTGCACATAAAAGCAATAAGGGAAAATAATTCATGGAGCATCTCCTCAACTGCCTTGGTTATCGGCCAGCACCGCTGAATATTGAGTTCAGCCTTCCTGCTGTTTAACCCGTCTCCAGCAGTCATCCATTTCTGCCAGCGAGCTGCTTTGGCAGTTTTTGCCCCGCTCCGTCAGCATTTGCTCCACTGCCCGAAAGCGGCGCTCGAACTTGCTATTGGCCCGGCGCAACACACTTTCCGGCTCCTGCTTAAGGTGACGTACCAGATTAACAGTAGCAAACAGCAGGTCGCCCAGCTCATCGGCAATGCGGTCGTCATCGCGCTCAGGCTGGTTTATTTCTTCCATGACTTCATCCAGCTCTTCGCGAATTTTGTCGACCACAGGAGACAGCTCATTCCAGTCAAAGCCCACGGCAGCACAGCGCTTTTGCATCTTGTTGGCCCGGCTCAGCGCCGGCAGGGCCAGGGGAATATCATCCAGAGCGCTCGTGGCGGCAGCGTCTCTCGCTTTACGCTCTTCGGCCTTGGTGGCTTCCCAGTTGGCTTTAATGGCGGCTTCGTCATTGAGTTGTTTGTCGCCAAACACATGGGGGTGACGGCTGACCAGCTTGGCGCTGATGGCCTGCACCACATCGTTAAAATCAAAACGAGACTGTTCCTCTCCCAGACGGGAGTAGAACACCACCTGAAACAGCAGATCTCCCAGTTCACCGGGCAGTTCATTCCAGGCCTCACGGGCAATGGTGTCGGCCACCTCATAGGCCTCTTCCAGGGTGTGAGGCACTATGCTGGCAAAGTCCTGTTTCAGATCCCAGGGGCAGCCCCGCTGCGGATCCCGCAGAGCAGCCATAATGCCCAGCAGATCGTCCAGAGAATAGTGTTGCTGTGTCATGCTTGAGTTCCGTAGTTGATTTACAGCCGGCGGGCTTCCAGCACATCAGGCAGCTGACTGATACGAGCCAGAGTACGGCTCAGGGTATCAATGTTAAAAACATCCAGATCCATGTCGATGGTGGCGGTCTGCTGCTTGCGGTTAATGCGGCTGTTCACTCCCCGTACATTAATTTTTTCATTGGCCAGTATGGTAGTGATGTCTCGCAGCAGGCCGGAGCGGTCATTGGCCACCACCCGCAGCGTCAGCTGATAACCGCCACCATTGTCTTCTCCCCACACCGCATCCACTACCCGCTCGGGGTGCTGCAGTGCCAGCTCCTTGAGCTGCTCACAGTCGGCCCTGTGAATGGAAATACCCCGCCCCTGAGTAATAAAACCAGTGATTTCGTCCCCGGGAATGGGCTGACAGCAGCGGGCAATATTGGTCAGCAGATTACCCACTCCCTGCACCACTATATGGCCTTTAGGTTTGGTGTCTTGCGGTTTTTTAAGTGCTTTTTGCTCCAGCTCCCGCAACACCTGCTGATCCTGCTCTTCGCTGGTGGGCTTTTTATGCTGGCTCTGCAGGTAGTTGAGCAGCTGATTGATGCGCAGATCACCGCCGCCAATGCCGGCCAGCAGATCATCCAGGCTGGTCACATTAAAGCGCTCCAGGGTCTTTTTATCCAGGCTGGCAAAGCCCATACCCAGCCGCTCCAGCTCCTTGTCGAGCAGCTCGCGACCAGCAATGATGTTCTTGTCCCTGTCCTGCTTCTTGAACCAGGTGGCGACCTTGGAACGGGCACGGGAGGTACGCAAAAAGCCCTGATTGGGATTCATCCAGTCCCGGCTGGGGTTCGGCTGCTTCTGAGTGATGATCTCCACCTGATCGCCGGTTTGCAGCTGATAGGTAAAGGGCACTATGCGTCCGTCGATTTTGGCTCCGATACAACGGTGCCCGACCTGACTGTGCACATAGTAGGCAAAGTCCAGCGGCGTGGCCCCGGCGGGCATATCCACCACATCTCCTTTGGGCGTAAACACATAGACTCTGTCTTCAAACACCTGACTGCGCAGCTCATCCACCAGAGAGCCGCTTTCCGCCATGTCTTCCTGCCAGGCCAGCAGTTTTCTCAGCCAGGCAATTTTTTCTTCATAGCCGCCCTGCTTGCCGCTGCCCGGACCTTCTTTATATTTCCAGTGTGCGGCCACCCCCAGCTCGGCATCCTGATGCATCTGCTCGGTGCGGATCTGAATTTCCACGGTTTTGCCTTCAGGCCCAATCACCACGGTATGAATGGACTGATAACCATTGGGCTTGGGATTGGCAACATAGTCGTCAAATTCCCGGGGAATATGCCGCCACTGGGTATGCACTATGCCCAGGGCGGCGTAGCAGTCCTGTAATCTGTGAGTGACCACCCGCACCGCGCGCACATCAAACAGCTCGTCAAAGTCGAGGCTCTTCTTCTGCATTTTGCGCCAGATACTGTAGATATGCTTGGGCCGGCCATACACCTCGGCTTCAACCCCGGCGTCATTCAGTGCTGTCTTGAGGCCGGCGACAAAGTCACTGATATAGGCTTCCCGGGCCAGCCGCTTCTCATCCAGCAACTTAGCAATGCGCTTGTAGGTATCCGGGTGCAGATAGCGAAATGACAGATCTTCCAGCTCCCACTTAAGCTGACCAATACCCAGCCGATTGGCCAGCGGCGCGTAGATGTTGGCAATTTCCTTGGCTACCAGCACCCGGGTTTCCTCATCGGCGCGCTTCACCTCACGCAGGCAGGTGATGCGCTCCGCCAGCTTGATCACCACGGCGCGCACATCTTCCACCATGGCCAGCAGCATGCGCCGCACCTTGTCGGCCTGAGCCTCATTACCCTTGTCGCCGTGCACGTGCTGCAGCGAACGAATGGCTTCCATATCGGCCACCCCCTGCAGCAGGCGGCAGATGTTATCGCCGAAATCTTCCTGAACTTGTTCGGGGGTCAGCGCCTTATATTCGAGAAACGGGTATAGCAAAGCCGATTTGAGGGTGTCGGCATCCATACTCAAGGTCAGCAGAATACCGACCATTTCCACACCCTGTGCCAGCAGACGAGCACTGCCGTCAGGGCTGATGTCCAACTGCCGGCAATACTCATAAATGGCTTTCAGCCGTGCCCGCTCATTAACGTCTACCGGAAGGCCATCGGCCCACTCCTGCAGGCAGAAGCTCGACTTGAGATGAGTTTCGCGCACGGCAACCATAAGCGTCCTTAAGTCAGTTCAAACAGCGCCATTGCTTCACAATGGGGCGTGTGGGGAAACATGTCGATAAGCCCCAGCCGGCTCAGGCGATAGCCTCCGGCCAGTAAGACTTCACTGTCCCGGGCCAGGGTAACGGGGTTGCACGATACATACAGTAACCGCTCAGGGGCCAGCGCCACCAGGTAGGGCATCACCTGTTCTGCCCCCGCCCGCCCGGGATCAAGCAGCACCTGGGAAAACCCTTCCCTGGCCCAGGGCTCCTGCGTAAAGTCGGCAGCCAGATCGGCGCGGTAAAAGCGCGCCTGCGCCAGCTGATTATCTTCAGCATTGCCTCTGGCTTGTTCCACCATTTCCATTACGCCTTCCACGCCCGTCACCGGATGACCGGCAGCAGCCAGGGGCAGACTGAAATTACCAATACCGCAAAATAAATCCAACACCGGCGTGCCGGGCTCGGGAGCCAGCCAGTTTATCGCCTGCTGCACCATGCGACTGTTCAGCTCATCATGGATCTGAATAAAATCACCGGGTGTGAATGCAAGTTTCAGATTATCCAACTGATAATAAAGCGGAAACGGCACATGTAAAGGCCGCCGGCCAGCATCGTCCTGTAAAAACAGCGCCAGGTTACGCTGCTGGGCAAAGGTCAGCAGTATATCCAGATCTGCCGCCGGCAATGCGCCCTTGTGCCGCAGCAGCAGCGCCACCCCCTCGGCCGCATGGTAAAGCTCCAGGTGCCCCAGTTGTTTTACCGCGCGCAGACGGTTAAGTAACTGCCGCAGCGGCGCAATCAGCTCCGACAGCAAGGGAGTGAGTACACCACAATGAGCGATTTCTGCCAGATCATGAGACTGAGGCTGACGAAACCCCAGTGCCACGCCCTTACCCTGGCGGCGAATGGCCAGCCGGGCTGCCCGGCGATAACCCTGTTCTGCACCATATAACCACTCGATAGCGGGCAGATCATCAATGCCGTGACGACTGAACAGGCTTAATACTGCTTTTTGCTTTAACCGGCGCTGTCCTTTGGAAGGCAGCTGCTGCAAATTACAGCCACCGCAGTCGTTAATATGTGCACAGAAAGGTTTTACCCGATCCGGTGAGGCGCTAAGTACCTTTTGCAGCGTGGCAGTGGCATAACGACTGGTTTGCGTGGTCAGTTGTACCCGCACCTGTTCCCCGGGCAGAACGCCGGCCACAAACAGGGGTTTGCCCTGATGACGGGCCACGCCCATACCATGGCCGTTAAGCTCAAGAATATGAATATCCAGAGGCGCTTTGGCCGGTGCTGAAGGCTTTTTGACTTTGAAGAACTGAACCATAAAACGTGGAGCCCTCGAACCGGCTATGTCATCATGAGACTACTGTCTTTTAAACGCATATTCTCCCACATAAGCCGATTATGACCAAATATGGCCTGCGAGCCCGGGTACTGGCCTTTACCATTATTCCCACCCTGATTATCGGCATTTTGCTGGCGGGGTACTTTTCCGTAAACCGCTATCAGCAGCTGGAAGATGCCCTGATCCAGGAAGGGGTCAACGTGATTGAGCCGCTGGCGCTGGCCAGTGAACTGGCCCTGACGGCTCGCAACCGCGAGGCACTCAACCGGCTGCTCAGCAATATTCACCGTAATAATACGCCCCTGGTGACGTCCATCGCGCTGTTTGATGCCGACGGCAAATTGCTGGTTACCTCCAATTACCATAAAGACTATAAATTATTGCGGCTGCCGGACGGCATGGTGATTCCCTCCACCACCAATGTGGACAGCCGTGAAGACGGTATTATTTTACGCACTCCGGTGCTGACCGACGCCACCCGCGCCGATGCTCTGTGGGACGAATCAGCCACTCACCCTCTGGGCTATGTAGCCATGCAGCTGACCGATGATTCAGCCATGCTGCTGCATTATCGCGATACCTTTTTTGCCGGCCTGATCGTACTGCTGGGTGTGTGTGTCAGCGCCCTGTTCGGCGTACGGTTGATCAAGGGGGTGTCTCAGCCTATTACCGACATGGTAAGTGCGGTATACAAAATTCGGGAAGGCCGGCTCGATACCCGGGTCAGCGGCGAGTTTACCGGTGAGCTGGAAATGCTCAAAAACGGCATCAACGCCATGGCCAAGTCGCTGTCGGAATATCATGATGAAATGCAGCAAAACATTGATCAGGCCACGTCAGATCTGCGCGAAACCCTGGAGCAGATAGAAATACAGAACATAGAGCTGGATATGGCCAAAAAGCGGGCTCAGGAAGCGGCCCGGGTTAAAACCGAGTTTCTGGCCAACATGTCCCACGAGCTGCGCACACCGCTGAACGGCGTGATCGGCTTTGCCCGCCAGCTGCAAAAAACCAAACTCACCGCCAGTCAGCTCGATTACCTCAAGACCATAGAGCGCTCCGCGCAAAACCTGCTTGGCATCATTAATGACATTCTTGATTTTTCCAAGCTGGAAGCAGGCAAACTGAAAATGGAGCAAATTCCGTTTTCTCTGCGTGACACGCTGCAGGAAGTCATGGTGCTGCTGGCACCCAGTGCTCATGACAAGGGGCTAGAGTTGTCTTTGCGCATTGATGCCGCTGTGCACGACAGCCTGGTGGGTGATCCGCTCAGGCTGCAGCAGGTGCTCAACAACCTGGTGGGCAACGCCATTAAATTTACCGAGCAGGGTAACGTGGATATTCGCGTAGACGCCCGCCCCGCTGGCCAGCCCGAGCGCACCGGCCTGTGCATTCATGTACAGGATACCGGCATCGGCATTTCCGACAACCAGCGCCGCCAGCTGTTTCAGGCGTTTAATCAGGCCGACTCCAGTATTTCCCGCCGCTATGGCGGGACCGGCCTTGGACTGGTAATTACCCAAAAGCTGGTACATCAAATGGCCGGTGACATCGAGCTGTATTCCGAGCCCGGCACCGGCTCGGTATTCAGCTTTACCCTGGAGCTGAATAAAGCTGCCCTGCCTCTGGCAGAGCCTTTGCCGCTGGCGGAGCTGGCCGGCAAGACGGTGCTATATCAGGAAGAAGACGGCTTCAGTCGCCGGGCCACCAGTGCCCTGCTGCGGGAATGGGATATGCAGGTATTGTATGAGCCTGATGCTGATCAGCCCATTGATATCGCCCTGCTGGGCTTTGGACCTCATGCTCTGCCCAGCCAGATGGAGCAGGAGCTGAAGCGCCAGCTGGCTTTTGAAAATCAGACCGTTATTTTGCTGAGTTCTACCGATCCAACCTTGAGCGACTCCTTGCTGGCCGCCGGTGCCAGCCACTGCCTGAGCAAACCGGCGCACTATCAGAAACTGGCCCATGCTCTTGCCGGACCACGCAGCCAGAATGAGGAGCCGTCGGTCCCCATTGCCCTGCCTCCGCCCGCCAGCAAGCAACCACTGCGAGTGCTGGCAGTAGACGACAACCCGGCCAACCTCAAACTTATCAGTGCCATGCTGGGTGAGCTGGTCAGCCAGGTGGATACCGGCCGCAATGGCCAGGATGCACTCAATCTGGCCACGGCCAATCACTACGATATTATTTTTATGGATATTCAGATGCCGGTGCTTGACGGTATTCAGGCCACGCAGGAAATTCGCCGTCAGGGCGGACTCAATGCCACCACCCCCATAGTGGCGGTCACTGCTCATGCCATTGCCGGCGAGCGTGACCGGCTTATGGGTCAGGGCATGGATGATTATCTGGCCAAGCCGATTGACGAAGCTATTCTTGCACGCATTATCAGCCATTGTGCCCGCCAGCCCAAAACGACCGGGCTTATCGACTGGACTCAGGCCCTGCAAAGAGCAGGTGAGCGGGAAACACTGGCTAAAGAAATGCTGAGCTTGCTGCTGCAGAGTCTGGATGAGTTTTCACCTGTGCTGAGTGCGGCTCTGGCCGGTGAGTTAAGTAGTGAAACACTCTACGGACCGCTGCACAAGCTGCACGGCGGTACCCTTTATTGCGGTGTGCCTCAGCTGCAGTCATTGCTGGCCGGGCTGGAACAGGCTCTGCTCGACAAGCAACCGCTCGATCATCTGGAGCCGGAATTACTGGAGCTGGAAGAGCGGATTGAGCAGGTGCGGGAAGAAGCGAAAGCTTTCTTATAAAAGCAGCAGCCGTAAGCTGTCAGCTATAAGCCGTAAGAGGTGTTGCCTGGCGGGTACCGAGTGTTCCTGAACAAGGCGCCTACAAAAAACCCGGATACCTGATGGTCCGGTGGAGTGGCCCCGATAAAGTAGACACTTAAATTAAGCGGCAGCTGCGTAGGCATTGGGAGTTATTCCTCCCAGCGCCATGTGGCGCCGCACTTTCGGGTAATACTCGTCCGTATAATACCGGACTTCATCTGCCATTTC